>CALFBG010000193.1 GCA_937951685.1 uncultured Saprospiraceae bacterium
TTTTAACTTGTTCTGCAAACTAATTTAGCACAACAAAATGCAAGACAAAAACCCATGATTTACGACTCCTTAAATATGAGGAGAAACGGCTAAAAAGTTCCAGCCCTACTTCGAATCAGAAGGTCTTTATAAATTATTATCTATCAAAATTATAGACAAATCCTAGTCACTTTTTACTGGTAAACCAAAGCAAAAAACTCAATCAGCGGAAGTGATCTTCTTTATTTTTTTGTAGTTGTATCGACTATCCTTTTTAGCATTTATTTGAAGTATCGCTTTCAGATAAATACGAGCTTAGGAGCTTTACTTTATAGCTAATCATTAAAAAAGGCAAGGTGTGACAAAAAGAGAAAGCATTTCTTCCTTTTTAAAACAAAAAATGCCTGTTAGGCTCTTCACAAAACAAATACAATTCGGCACCAAATTTGAATACATATTATAAATAAAAATATTATTTATGTCCCAAACGCAATCGGAGTTCCCCCCGCAGCACAGTGAACCACAACGTTCAGATAAATTATTTTTCCGCTCGGTAGTATTTGATGAGTGGGGAGATCCTAGTTTGAAAGAAACTGGCTATTGCTTCACTTGGTGCCTTTATATCCCGACGTTAAAACAATATGACAATCTGGTTAATAGGCTGAGGAATACTTTATCGACCATGCATCCTGACCAAGCTCAACTCGTGGATCATTCCTATTTGTACACCAATAAAAAGAAATGGGCTTTTGATATTTTTGCGGAAGATAGCGACGTTTTACTGACGATTGCAGCACAAATGCTTTCCGCCGCTCCAAAATTATACGATGCTGAAGGCAAAGCTTTTAGCCTAGAAAGTTTTAAAACTTACCTACTAACCTTCGAAGAAAAATTAGCAAAGAAAAACTAGTTTCATAACGATCAAAACAACCCTGTCTAGCCATTACGCATTGTTGCTAAAAGGTGAAAAGCGCGATCGAAAATCTTACTTTTTCGCAAGTGCTCAATTTTCTCTTGACTTAACTCTTCTGCCTGCAAATCCTTATTTCGCTCACTGATGACTGCTACGATGTAGCTGGTGTAAATTCCTTCGTCACCGTGGTAGACGAACGCACCATTGAATACCTTTGAACTTGGTTTTTTGAAATCAACAGTAACGATATTTTTCAAATGCCCTTCTTTGTAAGTCGTCGCAATGATTCTCTTGTTTTTATTTCTGCCAGAAATGTTGCAGGTCTGGGTAACCAACTCCGTTGTCCGCTTTTCGCCACTGTTATTTGAGATAATGGAAGTAAGCGTGATGGCATAATGCTCATCAAAAGTCATTTTAGAAAGAAAGATATTCCCCGATCGACCGTAGTTTAAAAAGACCATTGCTTGCTCCCGAATGCTAACTACGATATTCTTTAACTCGTCGTCCAATAAATTATAATGCGAAAACTTTTTTTCTAGTTTTAAGGACTTTGAGTCAATATTGGGAATCCTAAACGAACTTCTTTTTAAAAGCAAACTACTAACAATTCGCGCATAGTTATCCACATCTGCCAAAAAGCTTTCTTTGCCGGCAATAAATTCGTAACTAAAAGTATAGCCTGCCTGCCGGATGGAATCGCCCATGTATACGCCTTGAAAAATATTTACTTCTTCCAAAGCAATTGTACGTTCTATCAATGCTAACAGGATTGATCTTTTAGTACTATCCGTAGGCTTGGTGAGCGAAGAACGCAATAAGATTTGTTCTTGCTTCCGCGTGAATTTGCCCTCGTATTCGTATCCGTCGATATCGAAAATAATTCTAGCTGATCTGCTTTCTTTTTCCAAAACATCAACTTCTTTTGAGATCAATAACGAGAACGAGTGAATCCGTTTTTTAGATTGGGAATAATATAGCACCTTAAACTTAATCTCTGATTTTTTATCCGCTGCTGGAGTTTTCAATTGCTGCTGAAAACTTTCGATCAAGCTGATCACTTTTTCCTGTCTAGCAAATTCTTCCCAAGTCGTAATGTTGTCTTTAGGAAAAACCAAATCGAAAAGTAAATTTAATCTGTCTCTGATTATTTTTTGAAGGGTGAAGGTTTGGATGCCATTACTTTCAATTACTGCTTTATTTAAAATGGTATAAAAGTATTCACTAAGGTTTTCTTTACCCGAACAATTTTCTTGGACGTACTCATTAATAAATCGCTGCAGACTGAATCGCCCCTTTCCTTCCCCTGCTTCGCTAAGCAACGAAGGATGATATTTTTTAAAACCGTATAGCCTAGTGATACATTGCAGCGACCTATTTGCTTTGCTCGCTGTTGCTTTATCCAGAAAGAGATTTTTTAGCAGTTGATCATTGTGTTTAGCGATGTCTGCTTTGATCTTAATAAGTTTACGCTCCCCGATTTTCTTCTTTTCGGTTAGCTCAATTACCTTATCCAAAAAAACTTTCTTGATAAGTCTGTCCAAAACGATGATAAGTAAAACCTTGTTGCAGTTTTTTCCTGTGTCCATAGGCGCATTTGTTTGAAGTCAATGACTTGTCAAACAAATATAGCAACTTATCGGAAAGTTGTACGATAAAATAACACAATAAATGTAGATTTTTCAGAAAGGGGTACTCAGACTATAATTTTGTATAAGAAGTGTTAAAACAAAACAATACAGTTGCTATGCTAACTAAAAACTGTTAACTTATATAGACCAACGGTAATATAAGGTAAGTTGTTGGCAAATTATTTCCCACGGACAGATCAAGAATTGCTACTAATTAATTGGTCATTGCTTAGTAGCTCATCCCTAATCCGAAGTCTTCTTGTTAAAGAAGTGTTAAAAGCGTTGCAAACATACATTATTATTTTTGCAAAAACAAAGTCTTTAACAAGGATTTCATAAAATCTTTGATTATGTCTATCCTAAAATTTTTATTAGACGGCATCTTGGAGTACGGTTATCATCATGTGGATGTAGCCGTCACTCCGATCCGCTGCGTGCCGTTCCTTTAAGTTTTACAGTCAACAGTATTCGTTTTTCAAACTTTCCATTTGACTGGAAAGTAACTATTAGTGTTTGTCCACTAAGCGGTACTGATCTTTTCATTTTTAAAACTTAAACTTATGTTATTCCTTTTATGTATAGTAATCGCCATAATATTAGTTCAGTCACTCGGATATGTAGCGTCTATCGCTACGAAAATCATGTCATTCATGGCTGGGTTAATCCTTTTTATATTACTTTTTGTATTTACTATTTCTGGGGTGCTAATAGAGTCTACATCGCAAAAAAAACCAATGATTAGCGACCTTCCACAAAGTGATACTATCAGTATTTCAAAGCGACCAAGTGATTTAGAAAGTCTGGCAGAAAAGATTATTCCTGAGCAAGAGCCCCCTGTAGTTCAAACGCCAGCAAATAAAACTATTTACGTTAATCAGGAGCCACAAAGAAAAATTAAAAAAGTGACAGTTGCTCTGAATTCACCAACTCGAAGACAAGTCTACCGCTCGGCAACTACTCCAGTAACAGCGTACGAACCTAAAGCTGAAACTCAAACGCATTACTTCCTCCTAGAAAGCACTTTTGGAGAAAAAGACAACGCAGTTCGTCGACTAGACTTTTTACGCTCCCTTGGTTTTACACACGCGCACCTGATTTATTTACCACATTTTGAAAGTAGAGTTTCGGACGATAAGCCACTTTTCGCAGTTATGTTATCTCAAGGAATTGCTACTTTCAGCGCTGCCGAAGTGGAACTCCAGCGTTTTCAAGCAGCAGCTCAACAAAGAGCAATTGAATTTAAATCGAAGCACAATATTATTAAATTAACAACCAAGTGATTCCATTAAATTCAAAGTTCCATTCTGCGCAATTCGTAGGAATATTTCCGCTTCCTTTTCTTATCAAACAAGAAGCTCGACTCCAGCCATTGGCTAAAGTCGAGCTTCTTATTGTGTCTAAATAGTTAATTGTTCTTGGTGATTTTTTACACTAAAAAAACTTAACTATGCTAATTGTAGCTAGTATTTAAAATTCGGCAGCATTTATAACGAGACCGAAGCACTTACCACTTGCCAGTAGCTCATCGATTCGACGGGCTTTTCTTGCTTGGCTACACTAACGTCTTTTTTCCATCGGTTATGCTCTTTTCTGATTTGATTGGAACATTCATTTTTAACGGGTAATCCTGCTGGGTTAGAAATTAATTCACTAAATCCTTCTTCCTTCACTTTCAAAGTACTCATAATCAATTGTATCTTATATTTATATTAAAAAAAATAGTACGTCTTTCGGACATACCGAATGATATGTTGAAGTTATTTTACAACAACTTCGTCGGACTATAATTCGCTTAGCCCACAAATGGGAAGCGTACTACAGATGATTTTATTTTTATTTGGTAATTAGGTCTTCCATTCTGCGGTATGATACGAAGCAGAATGGTACTAGTCGGGCTGTTTTTCCGGGAGGAAACAAGCAAACACTAGCAAAACAAGTCGATCCTTAACGCTGGTTATTAATTGTACGCAGCGCTTTTGAGGTATACCCTATTTTGGAACCAAAACTTAGTTGAGAAATAGTTTAATACTTTGTAAGTTAAGGTAAACTACAATTACTCGACTTTACACATTAGCTTTTAATCACTTTTTATAGTTTTCCTGCTAATGTGCGGCAAAGGTAAGGATAAATAGTTTCTATAGCAACTATTTATAGACTTTATACCAAGATGGATCGTTTAGCTTGTTGAGATTCCATACGCACACTGCGATGGATTGTAAGCCGATACGCTTATATAATGGAAGGCAATGCTTGTTGATTTACAACTTCATAGTTGCCAGAACGAATACACTTCTGAAAAAAAGACTTACTCATCTTAACTGCTTGATCAGAAGACTCCAACTTAACCAATACGTGTGTCGGTTTCATGGCGACTATTTCTAGTAGTTTTACATTTTGTGTATTCATAATTAATAGGCATTTTAGACTTTACAATAAAATTTGCGAATGCTACTTAATACTTTGTAATTTAAGTTTGTGAATATTTTGAGCTTTGAATTTTCGTACTAATCAAGGAAGCCCCGGAGTCTAATCCTTGAAAAGGATTAAGGCGAGGAGTCGACGCGGAGTAAGACGAAAAGGCAGTTTCAAAATGTTTGATAATTTATATTAAGTACTTATTAAGCAGCTTCTCTCAATTCCGTATCAATATACGCTTTTCCATCCCATTGTCCCAACCACTCACAATCTTTACCTTGCTTCAAATATTTTGAATATGCATAGACTGCTTCGTCTCGTACCGTTCTAGAGATCGTAATGTTGTTTTGGTATCCCATTTTCACGTTAAAAAAATAATTTCCTGTTGTTTTTTTGAAAGCTTTCTTTCTTCGCATAATTTTATTTTAGAATTAAAAAATATATTGAATAATGGAGGTTTTTTTTTAGTTAAAGGTGCCAGCTAGATGCTTACTACGTGGGCGTTCTGTAGATTATAATTCTTTACTACTTGCTCCGCAAAAGTTTTGTATCCTCTACTGGCTAAAAGGTACAATTTGCCACCTTTTCTTGCGGCAACGGAACCGAGTAACTTCCATTTTGTAATCGTAGTCTGCTCATTTTCTTCTTTGGAAACAATTTCCGCGTAAGACCGACTGCCATTTACCCGTCCCGAAATATCGGGTACGATAGACTTCTCTGCATTGGGTTGAATAAAAGCGGCGGGCGTCTCGTAATCTTCCGTATTCGCTTTGATTTCTTTGAATCCTTTCTTAGTTACCCAAATGATGGCTTTTCCATATAATTCCCCTTTCATGGTGTTAGATATTATGGTTGGAGTTGCTTGCACAACTTCGTGATTAGCTAATTAATTTGAAACAAGATGAGTGTGATTACCTCCTGAAGGTGATGCGTGTCATTTTAGAAAATGACGAGTCAGCGATAAGCTAAAAGATGGAGATTAGTGTGCATTGATTGCCTCATACACCTATTATAACGAAAGAATATTTAAAATAGTTCCCACAGAAACTATTTTTTTCAGAAAATCTTAGTTTTTAAGCCTTTGGTGGGATTTCTTGCCTCGGAACAGTCGTATCTCCCGTAATAATCGGGGCTGCATCGAAGGCTTCTATGTTTAAAAAGTCGATAATCGTCTTAAAAGCCGTTTGTAAATCCAATAATCTTTCTGGTGAAAGTTCTTTTAGTTTTTGGGAGAGTTGTTGGTGTAAAGGCTCGGGCGTATTGTCGATGAGTTCGTTGCCCTTGGCGGTAATCGTGATCGCAGCTACGCGTTTGTCCTTGCGTTTGGGTAAGCGGGCGATGTAGCCTTTTCGTTCTAGTCTAGCGATAATTCCGGTGACGGTACTCGCATTGAGTTTGAGGAAATCTTTAATTTCTTTGTGCGTCGCTTGGAAAGTATCTCGCTCGTTGAGAAAGTTCAAGCACAATAGCTGTGGAATACTAATCCCGTACTCTTTTTCAATTCTTTTACTCTCTAAGTTCACCGAACGAATAATTTGGCGAATCTGAATCAGGACATCGGTGTGCCGCATAAACTAGTATTGTTTTTAAACTGCTGGTAATTGTTATTGCTGTAGCTAATGGTTAAGATGAAATTGAGTTTGAAAGTTTCTTATTGCAAAAAACGATCCGATGGAGTTAATTGCTCGAAGTTTAAGTCCAGCCTTTTTACAAAGGTACACGCAATCGTCGTTCTCTCCTATTTTTTTCTTAAAAATTAAGCGCTGCGACATTAGCCTGTATATTCAATTATTCAAAATGTGTTTTACGGGTCAATTGCTTGCCCCGCATTACCAGATAAATATACTAATTCTTTTCAAGTAATTCGCAGAATGAATTCGGCAAAACGCATATCATACCACATCATAGCATCATCCATTTCCACAACCTTAACACCAGTCCCGAAGGGACAACACCCCTCATCGATGGAAGCATTCCATCCCCAAAAAAACCTACACAAACTAAACCCTGAAAGGGTGAAATAACATTCCTAGCAAACTCGCCAAATAGAAATGCTCGTCCCTTATATCCTGA
>CALFBG010000194.1 GCA_937951685.1 uncultured Saprospiraceae bacterium
GTACTTCGTCTGCTTCGATCTCAGCATCATCAATGATATTGAAAGTAAGATCAATCATAGAATCATTTCCAATTTCAAAAGTTTGCGTCATGGGTAAAGTCAAATCATGATCCGCAGCGCTTGCCGTTGAGCTCATCGCAGCATCCAATTGAAAAGTTGTAGCTACTCCGTTTGGATTAGAAATTACTATTCTAACGGTGTAAGCACCGTCGGCTTCACTAATAACGTCTTCATTATTATTATCAAAAGTAATAATGATTGGATCTATGCAAGTAGATAAGCTATTGATACTTGCGTATACATTCGCTGAAACTAGCGTTAAGCCAGCAACTTCCGTGGTAGAAGGTTCCCAGTTGTTTGGATCAGCATTGTCTGCGCTTACATCACAAAGTTCCAAAGAGCTACCTTCTCCGTCTGGAATTGTTGACCAAGGTAAGTTATCATCGTAATCAACAGAATCAACCGCAAATCCTGAATTGTCGCGAAGAACAATATCTTCTCCACCGTTGTTCAAGGAGCCACTCCAAGATTCTACGTTCGTTGCACCGAAGGCGGCCGTAAAAGCTGCATCATCCTCTGCTACGTAGTAGAACTCTCCGGGGTTGATCATTACATTAAAAATAGTATCATTGACTCCTTGAGTGAAGTGATAACCATCTAAATTCACCGCAGCGTTGCCACTGTTGAATAACTCGATGAACTCTAAATCATCCGCACCAGGATTATTGTACATAATTTCGGTAATTACAATTTGTGCCGTGGCAAAATTCGCCAGCATACAAATTGCAAAAAGTGTAGACATCAATTTTTTCATAAGCCAATTTTTTAGGTCGATTTTTTTTAATTGAATAATTATAAAAGAAGTTATTTTAAGTTGAAGTTGTTTAAAACAGATCGGAAATTAGGCGCAAAGATACTATTATAAAGTAAAAAGAAAAAAGCTTCAGTGTTATTAAATTGTAAATTGCGCTGTTGGTACGATTTATTAGATAGAAATATGTTTTAAATCGTAAAAAACTAACGGCCAGCATTTTGAGTCCCGAGGAAATATTTTGAAAGTGATGCTCAACTACGACTATACGTAAAAAAAACCACTGATACGCGTATCAGTGGTTTTTTCAATATTGTATTTTTCAGTATTGCAATTGCTTAAAAGTCAAAAGCAGCACTAACGTTCCACGTTCGACCGAAACCGAAGAAACCTCTTGATTGAACAAGAGAAGGTGCGTCAAAAGCTTCTGCAATGTATAATTCATCCAAAACATTATTAATGTTTAAACGAAGTCTTACATTCGTTTTGCTCCAATCGAAACCATAAGTTACCCCTACGTTTAATAATTGGTAAGCCGGTAATTTTAAAGCTTGATTACTTTCACCAGCTGCTGGCTCTTCTACTCTATCTGTTGGGTTAAAATCTGCGTACAAATTATCAAAGTGGAAGAAGTCAAAGTCAAATGCAAGCCCATTTTTGAAAGCGTAAGAAGCGCCAAAAAGTAAAGTTGTCTGTGCCGCATCTCCAACTTTCATGTCTTTGATGAATACCTCAATTGTGTCAACTGGCTGGTTATTGATGTCAAACTGAATTGCTTCTACATCATTTTCCCAGATCCAATCTCCAAAGGAAGCCATTGCTCTTAAATTAAGACCAGAAACAGGTTTTACGTTTAATTCAAATTCGATTCCAGTATGTAAGGCATCAATTCCTAAAATATTATCAAATGCTTCCGTGGTAGGATTGAATCGTACTTCCGTACGATCTTGCCAGCTCGTGTAGTAACCATTCACTTTAGCAGAAACCATTGTTGATCTAAAACCATATCCTACTTCTCCAGCGGTAATAGTTTCGTTAACTGCATCATCATTTAAATCTTGGTTGTTAAACTGTGGGAAAACACCATCAAACATTGGTGCTCTAGAGTAATATCCACCATTGACAAATATGTTGTGCTGATCATTGATGTTATAATTCGCACCTGCTTTAGCGTTGTATCCGAAGTAATTAAAGTTCTCCGTTCTTACTTGATTGTAATCATCACTTTCTCGATCCGTTACTTCTTTACCATCAACATCGTAGTTGAAACGATCTTCTCTAGCGTAGCTTGTGTTAGAAATAGAACCTGCTCCAAACACAGATAATTTTTCTGTATTGTATTCTAATTGTGCAAAGAATCCTTGCCATCCTACGATACCGTCGTTATCGTAAGCAATTTTATTATCTTTATCGTCAATCGTAAATTGACCTTCATCTTCTCTTACTAAGTAACCAGATTCCCACCAGTCTGTACTTCCGTTTCCGTTCGTATCAATTTGCTCATAGTTAGGATCACCAGGTTGTACATTTACATTTTGAGTAACCAACCAAGCATCGTTTCCTAATAAGTCTAATACTCTTCGGTAGTGAATACCACGGTAACCTCTTAAATCTACACCTGCAATTAGCTGTAAGTTAGGCGTGATATCCATTTTTAACGTAGATAATGCACCGTACCAGTTGTGCTCATTCATCGAAGCTCTTCTGATGATACCATTTCTTTCTCCTGCTACGTAACCAAATTCAGTATTGGTATTCGGATCAATACCGTCTAAAGCAGAACGACCTTGGTTCCAACGTACGATATCGTCAACTCGGATGGTTCCGTTATCATCTCGGAATCCCCAAGAACCACGTCCACCAATTCGACCTAAGTCTCCACTTCCTCCTCCACGACCAGTAGAGTAATAAACAGACGTTGCTAAGAAAGCCTTATCTGAAATATCCCAGTAGTGATTCAAAGCCATTTGTGGTTTGTGGTAAAAATTCTCTCTCATGCTGTAGATATTTCCATCTTTATATCCCCAGTCAGAGTTATAGCGGATACTTCCTAATGATTCTTTATCATCGAAGTCTCCTGCTTTGCTATCTTGAATTAATTTAACGTAAGCGGCATCGTCCTCTTTATCAAATTCACCGTCTCCGTTAGAATCTTCAAGAGGAACATAAGTTCTTATGTTTTCTCTAAACGATCGTTGTCCGTGTCGTTGTGGTGCACCGATGATGGTGAATGCTAATTGGTGTTTATCGTTTAATTGCTTTGAAATAGAACCAAAGTAAGACCAAGCATTTGCCCAAGTAGCATCTACATAACCATCTTGTACTGTTCTAGATCCAGAAAAAGTGAAAGCCCAACCGTTGTCCAACAAACCTGTTGATACCGTAGCGCCTACTTTTCGGTAACCATCATTTCCCATTGAAGCGAAGAATTTTCCACCCCGTTCCATGTCCGTTGTTTTGGTTACGATGTTGATCGTTCCACCAACGGAGTTGATTGCTAATTTAGAAGCTCCCAAACCACGTTGTACTTGCATTTGACGCGTAACGTCACTTAAGCCAGCCCAGTTTGACCAATATACCCAACCATTTTCCATATCGTTAACGGGAATACCGTTAATCATTACGGCAACGTTGCTTTGGTTAAAACCACGTACATTGATTCGAGCATCACCGAATCCACCACCTGTTTTCGTCACGTAGACAGAAGGCGTTGATCTCAAAATCTCAGGAAATTCTTGATTTCCTAATTTCGTTTCTATTTCTAGACCAGAGATAGTTGACACCGCTACGGGTGTTTTACGATCAACCGCAGCGGAAGCTACGACGTTGACGGCATCTAAACCAATCGCGTCAGATTCAATGGCAATTTCGCCTAATTCCAACAATTGATTGGTCACGACTACTTCCATCGTTTTGGTGGTGTAGCCTACGTAAGAAATAACTAAGTTGTAAGTACCAGGCGTAACATCAGCAATGACGAATGAACCGTCAAATTCTGTGATATTACCTTTGGCAGTACCTTCCAGTAGTACGGAAGCACCGATTAGCCCTTCCTTGGTTTCGCCGTCAAGGGCAACACCGCTAACGCTTCCCTGAGCGAAGGCAGCAATGGCCATTAAAGACATCAAAAAAGAAGTAAAAATCTTTTTCATAGGTTTCGAGTTTTGTAAGAAATTTAGTTTAGACTGAAATAAATAATTAAAAAATGGTGGTTTATAACTCAATATTATTGAAGTCGTTTAATACACTGTAATTTAAGTTTATTGATGTTTTGAGCTTTGGATTTTTATGCTAATCGAGGAATGCCCGGAGTTTGATAGCCTTAGCTATCATAACGAGGACAAGACAAAGAGTAGGATAAAAAGACATGTTCAAAATGTTAAGTAATTTAGATTACAGGGTATTTAAGCTGTGATTATCTATTAATATGGCACAAAAGTAACCATTGGGTAAACGAAAACCAAAACTAGCTCCGATAAGATTCTATTAACCTTCGGTTAAGGATATTGTTACTTTTTTTCTGCTAACCGTCAGGGATAAATTTAATTTTGAACAAAGCAAGAAAGCCATAATTAATAGGCGCTACTTGTCAAAAGGTACAAAACTAAAGATATCTATCGGCGTTAATTAGCGAAAATGCACTTAATTATATTGTAACAAAAACTTAACAAGTGCTACGGTTCTTTTAAGACAGAGAATACCTCTGCCATCATGCAACGCGTGCTGCCTCCTCCGTACTTTTCTATATGATTAATGGGACTATGTAAGATTTGAGTAAAGGTTTCGATTTTTGCAATTTGGTCTTGGGTCAAAGATTGATACGCCTGTGATGACATGACTAAGTAATCTTTACCTTCCGGATTTTTTACTTGCAACATATTTCCGGCAAAGGCATTCACTTGCGCAAAACTAATTGGAATTATCTGCTTTCCGGTACGCTCCATCGCTGCTCTCACCCGCGCTAAGTCTGCCGGATCACTAATCGCCGCTTCACAAATAATGGCGAAATCTTTACCGACGGCCATCATAACGTTGGTGTGGTATATATCGACACCATTTTTATCGGTCGCTTTAAAAAGAATCGCTTCGTAGCCTGCAAGTTCACAAAATGCTTGTAAGACCGCAGGATTAGTCCGAGGACTTTCACAAGCATAAGCAAGTTGGTGAGGTCGGTCTAAAACCATACTACCCGTTCCTTCTAAGAACTGCTCTTGCGCTTCATATTTTTCCAAACTAAAAATTTGTTGGAAGCCCAACTTTGTTTTCAATTGCTCTACAAATTCAATATTTCTTTCTAAACGTCTAAGCGGCGAAAACATAGGATAGGTAAAAATACTACCGTCTTGGTGAAAACTCACCCAATTATTAGGAAAGATAGCATCCGGTTTAGCGGGTAAGGACGCATCTTCTGCCACGATTATTTGTATACCGTGTTGCTTTAGTACCTTGACCATCGCGTCAAATTCACGTACCGCAGCAGCTTGGATTTCAAGGGGAGATTGTTGGTCATCTCGCCGTTGGAAAGCATTATTAATCGCCGTTTCCTGATTAAACCCAAAATTAGCAGGTCGCACCATGAGAATGGTGTCTGTTATTTGTTCTCTCAGATTCAAACCTTGAAATTTACGTGATGGAACTAGGAAGCTTTTTTTAAAGTAGTTTCACAAGTTCTGTTTTTACTAAACTTGTTTAAACACATTAAAATGAACGCTATCTAAAGATCTATCCATATAACTCGTTCGTCGGTAAAAATAGACTAATTTATTAGATCGCAATAACTATTAGGCAAAAATTTAATATCAAATTTTTATTCCTCTAATTGATGGCACGCCCGCCAGTCCTTGATTTTAGCCAATCAAATGCTTAATAAGCCTCAAACACTGCACTTGATGATCAAAGTCCTCACGTCTCTATTTTGCCATTCAAGCTTAAAATTATTTTCAAGAAAAATAATCACTTCTCCCTTTGTGGAATAATATTTGTATTATTTAAAATGTGTTATTTGCTAACTAACAGTTTTTTACACTTTACGAATATTACTAATTGAAATGTGGCTCAAATCTAGTTTGTTTTTAATCGTACTCCTGTGCTGCTTCGTCGCTTGTCGGGATGCTACCCCAAAACAACGCTCGACCACGCCTGCTCCTGAGCTCAAAAAACTGAAACCCGCAGGTATCAACGTCTGGATTTATGATTTTGATCCGGTCAAAAAAAGTTTTCAATATCAGCAAGTAGATACTGGAATTCCGACGGGGGATCCGATTAGAGTGGCGATTCGGTATTTTTTGGATAACAACCATTTGAACGAATCTTTTCGGGACATCAGTTTGGTGCGCATTGGGATGCAAAATCAAAAAGCGGCTTTTATTTTTTCGGGAAGAATCGAATCGCAAAATGAAAAAAAGGACTTAGCTGACTTTAAAATGGCACTCGATAGTACGATTCGGAAGAACAATTTCAGGACCGATTACAGTATTGTATTGAACGAAGTGGTTTTGTAAAATAGTCCACTCTTTAAAAGACATTATTTCATAAGATTTCATAAGCTAAAAAATACGCTCCGCTCAACCCATTTAAATCTTAACCGGGCGGCGCATTTTCATCGCAACTAATGACGCGCTCGCCGAGCCATTATTGCACATTTTTAATTATTAAACACTAAGAGACATGACTAGAACGATTCCCATTGTCCTTGGATCTATTCTTATTTTAGGACTAGCCATTTTTACTGGTATCCAAAGAGGAGAACTCAACGATTCAAAAGTTAAATTAAAAGAAAAATCAAAAGATATTGCTTTTTTAGAAGAGACGCTCGTCACCGAAGAAAAAGACAATCTATTACTAACCGAAAAGAACCAAGAGCTCCATCAATTAGTAGTGGTACTGAGAGATAGTATTCAGGATTTGGAAAGTCAATTGGTTGGTCTTAAGAAAAACCTTCGCAGTCAACGCCGACGAGTGAAAAAACTCACGAAGCAGTTGAAAAAATACGAAAAAGATTACCAGCAATTAAAAACCAAAATCAAAAACCTAGCGCATCAAGATCAAAATGCACAAGCTAAAATCGAAAGCTTAGAAGCGGAGAAAAAACAAATTAAAGCTTCCTTAGAGCAGCTACAGATTTTGAAAGAAGAGCAAGCAAAAGAAGAAAAACGCATTGCTGCCGAAATTTTGGACCGCGAAGCGAGTGAACGAAAATTCAAACTCATTCAATCTATCGTTAATAATACAACGATCCGATTTTCTAAAATCCGGGCAAAGAAAAAACAATTCACGAATAAGCATTTGACTAAGATCAGAAGAAAGGGCAAAAAATGGAAGTATACTTTGATCGACTTCTACTTGGAAAATCCTTCTTTCGATGAATTATTGGATCAAAATTTTGTGGTGAAAATTGTAGATTCTGATACCAAGGAGGTATTATCTTTCGTCGAAAGCAATCCTAATTTCCCCAATAGTGACCAGGATTCTAAAGGCGTACAGTTCAAGTTTGATGGCAATATGATCGAGATTGCTTACTTCAACAACCAAGAAAAGAATGGTAAGAATTACGAGATTCGCATCTACTACATCAGCGAAGCTGGAGAAGAATATTTACTGGACGGCGGTGTTCGACCATTTATCAAAGATAAAAAAACATTGAGCTTGTAAAGCCGATGTGAAGACTACATGAACATATCTATTCCCGCAGCAGCTTACGAGCTGCTGCTTTTTTTTGTCCATTATTTGTCCATATTTGTCCATAAGAGCTAGTGCATCGTTGCTACGGCAATCCCCAATCCCAATAAAATAGCAATCAATTTTTTCCAAGGAATCTGATGGTGACTCGAAGTATCCAACTCGAACAAGATCGTCGTGGCAATGTGCAAAAACGAACCGATTACTACTGCCGTACTGGCTTTTTGCCAATAAATATCCATCAAGCCACGGGAACCAAGGTATTCAGAAAGTGCTGCGCCCAAAGGCGTCATACAAGCAAAGGTGACTAAGCCTAGGATAATCAATGGTTTAGGGAATTTGGATAATAAGAGTAATAAAACGAGTGCAAATGCGGCGGGTAATTTATGCAACAAAACCCCAAAAAATAAATGATTCGTATGATCATGTCCTGCTCCTGGCAAATGTTCGTGCACGGCGCCGTAATGACTCAGTGGAATGCCTTCCAAAAAGGCGTGAATGCATAAACCTAACATCAATTGAATCGCAAAGATAGAACGACCTTTATTGGGCGCGTGAATGTGTCCGTGTTCTACGCCCATGGAAAGTTGCTCTAGCAGCAGTTGGATGATAAATCCGGCCAAAATCCAAAGCCCCATTTTTTGATCTCCGCCGACGAAGACCGCCGGCATCAAGTGCAAAACCGTAATTCCCAAAATATAAGCCCCGCCAAAAGACAAGACAAATTGCAAAAAGGATTTGCTATCGCGCTGCACCAAAAAAGCAAGCCCACCGCCGAGTAGTACCGAAAAAAGAATGATAAAGTATTCCCAAAAAGTCATAATAAAACTTCAATTGTGTGTGCTTCCATAAAAAGCGACCACCCGAATAATGATTTGTAAAGTGATGTCCGATTAAGCGATCGGATGGTAATTAATCTGCCACACTGCTACCCTACGATACAGCCGTGCAACGAGATTCCCCAACAAAATGCCAATCAATGCGCCTACCAAAACATCCAGCGGATAATGTACGCCGACGTAAACTTGCCCGAAAGCAATCGTAAACGCCCAAAACAAAATCGGGAGACGTATCCACCGAAAGCCCATGCCTAAAGTAAGCCAAAGAAAGCTCGCTACGGCAAAATGATTGGTAGCGTGCGAAGAAGTAAAACTGTAGCCGCCGCCGCAAGGCACCAACAAGTTAACACTCGCTTTCAACTCCGGATCATTACACGGTCGCAAGCGCTCCACTGATTTTTTGATGACTTGACTACTCACCGTATCCGCGAGGGTTACCGTCAATAATAAGGCACCAACGAAGTACAAACCTTTCAGTTTGTAATTTAGTGTGACAAAACTAAAGATAAAAACGTAAAGTGGTGCCCAGAAATACTTATTTCTCCAGAATGGCATCAGGAGATCTAAGAAAGCGTTGTGCCCCTCTCCGTTGATCAAGGTAAAAAGTTGTTGATCAATCGCTAACAAACTTGCTAAAAATTCGGTCATAACTTTTGTGCAATTAAGATCAACCGTGGAGAATCCTCCGATTGGTAAGGCTCCAATTCATAGTTGCCAAACGTATGGAGATGTTTTAAACCCAATTGCTCAAAATACGCTAGAAAATCGGCTTCCTGAAAGCCCCGCACTTTCTCTTGAAATTGAAAATCTTGTCCCTTGTCGGTAAAAGAAATCGTTTTTACGATATAACCATCTTTAAATACTCGCTCGATAAAAAACTGAATCCCATCAATGGTTTGCGTTTCTGTTGCCTTCAATCTAGCCAATGCAAAAGGAACACTCAAGAAATCAATTACGAAAATACCTTTTGGCTGTAAGCCTAGTGCAATATTTTTCAAGGTTTTGAAATGATCTCGATCTTTTTCAAAATAACCAAAACTGGTAAAAAAGTTAAAGATGTAATCAAAATAATTGGTCCGAAAAGGAGCGCGAACATCATGCGTAAAAAATGACAACTGCGGCGTTTCAAATTGACGAGCATACTGAATACTCGCGGCTGACAAGTCTACGCCCGTCAAATCAAAGCCTTTTTCTGCCAAATAAATCGAATGTCGACCTTTCCCACAGGCTAAATCCAGCATTTTTGCTTTGGGTGCCGGCGACAAATGAGCGATCAGCTTATCAATAAACCGTTGCGCTTCTTCGTGATCTCTATTTTTATATAAAATATGGTAATATGGCGTATCGAACCAACTTGCAAACCATTCTGATTTCATAGGGGTGAAAATTTTATGTGCTACCTTTATATAGCAGCTAATTTGAATTTAAACTTGAACCAAACAAATATGCATTTTCAAGGCAATATAAACACAAAAAAACGCATTTAGTGCTCCTAAAAACGTATTTTGAGTTCGAAAACTAATGAAAAACGAAAGCATACAAAATCAAATTGTTAAATTCAAACGGTGAGCTAAACAAAAGGTTTATATCTTCGTAAAAGCAAAAGGTAGAAATTAATGCGTTAAATTTATACAATTCAGAAAATAAATTACCCGATACCATCATTATTTTTCTATTTTTACATTTTAAATTCCCCTTTAAAAATTTAACACTTGGCACTAATAAAATCAATCTCAGGAATCCGTGGAACGATAGGAGGTACAGCTGGTACTAATTTAACACCACAAGATATTGTTGAATGCACAGCAGCTTTTGGATATTGGGTCATTCAGAAAACAAATAATCCCAAAATCGTCATCGGAAGAGATGCCCGAATCTCGGGCGAAATCGTTAGTAATCTCGTAGTGAGTACCTTACGCTCCCTAGGAATTAATATCGTTGATTTAGGGCTATCCACTACTCCTACCGTTGAGATCGCCGTTACCGCCGAAAAAGCTGGGGCAGGTATCATCCTTACCGCAAGTCATAATCCTAAACAGTGGAATGCCTTGAAATTACTCAACGATAAAGGTGAGTTCATTTCTGCGAGCGATGGCCAAGAAGTACTTGAATTGATCAAAACCGGCAGTATTACTTATGCTTCCGTTGATAAATTGGGAACTTATCGCAAAGATGATAGCTATATTCAAAAGCACCTTGACTTGATCTTCGACTTAGATCTCGTTAACGTGGAGGCGGTAAAGGAAAAAGGATTTAAAGTTGTTGTGGATTGTATCAATTCTACCGGTGCCATTTCGGTTGCGCCTTTACTCGAGCAAATGGGTTGTGAAGTATTTTTACTCAATGACGACCTTTCTGGACAGTTTGCGCATAATCCTGAGCCATTACCCGAGAATTTACGCTCGCTTGCTGACGCTGTGCATTTTCACCGTGCGGATTTAGGTATTTCGGTTGATCCCGATGTAGATCGTTTAGCATTGGTCTGTGAAGATGGCGAAATGTTTGGCGAAGAATACACTTTGGTTTCTGTGGCTGATTATATTTTACAATCAACGCCCGGTAACACCGTATCCAATTTGTCGTCGACGCGCGCACTAAAAGATGTCAGCCTCAAACATAATATCGAATATTTTGCCTCCGCCGTAGGAGAAGTTAACGTGGTCACTAAGATGAAAGAGGTGAATGCCGTTATCGGAGGAGAAGGAAATGGCGGCATTATTTATCCCGCTTTACATTATGGTCGAGACGCTTTGGTTGGAATTGCTCTGATTCTTTCTCAATTAGCGGCTTTCAATAAATCTATCTCTTTCTTGCGCAAGCAATATCCTTCTTATAGTATTTCTAAAAATAAAATTCAACTTACCCCCGAAATTGACTTGGATTATTTGTTCGATAAATTACAGGACAAGTATAAAAACGAGAAAATTAATACCATCGACGGTCTTAAAATTGAATTTGAATCTGACTGGATTCACTTGAGAAAGTCCAATACGGAACCAATCATTAGAATCTATTCTGAAAGTTCTTCGGAAGTGATTGCCAATAATTTGGCACAAAAAATTAGATCCGATATCAACGAATTACTAAAAGATTTCAATAAACAAAACTCCAAAATGTCGGAAACGCCACCGATGGCAATCAAAAAATTGTAAATAACCTTACAGTTTTTTTCTGGTCTATTCTCACGTAAAATTCTATTAGTTTGCGTAATTTTATCGTATCATTCAGTGTAAATGATGGTAATCACCACGATAAAGCTAGTCTGTGGACTTCGCTTTTGTGTGTAAACTGTGATTTGCAGTGTTTTACGTATTAATTTTATTTTGAGCAAATAGCCATAAAATTTAAAATCCTATTTGAAAGACTGCTAATCTGAAGCCTATTAAGTTTGATTTGTACAGGAATTCGTAGCAAAACTACGTACTATTGAAAAAATAATTCCTTACACAAGTCATTTTTTTCGTAGGAATGCTCAATGCTGATTTAGCGTTGAAGTATAGCAATCGTTTAAGAAGTTGTTTTAAAATAGACTTTAGACCAAATCATTTTAGCACAAAGTCTAATCGTCAAGCATAAACCAAATTATTATGAGAATCTATCTAGATAATGCCGCCACTACTGCCCTCGCCCCCGAAGTCATTGAAGTCATGACTCAGGTAATGCAAGAAAACTATGGCAACCCGTCCTCCATCTATACGGAAGGTAGAAAATCCCGTGCGTTGATTGAAGAAGCGCGAAAAGTTGTAGCACGACAAATTGGGGCATCCATCGGAGAAGTATTTTTTACTTCGGGCGGTACGGAATCCAATAACATGGCCATCAAATGTGCGGTGCGAGATTTAGGAGTAGAGCGAATTATTAGTACCAAAATTGAACATCACTGCGTTTTACATACCTTAGAGTCTTTAGCAAGCTGTGGCTCAATTGCACTGGATTTTGTCAAACTCAAGGCTGATACAAGTGTCGACCTAGAAGATTTGAACCAACTCTTAGCCAATAGTGACCAGAAAACAATGGTCTGCTTGATGCACTCCAATAACGAATTGGGAACCATGATCGACTTGGATGAAGTTTCTGCCGTTTGTCAACGACACAACGCACTTTTCCACTCCGATACGGTACAGACGATGGGATTTTTTCCCATTGATGTTTCTAAAACGAAAATCAACTTCATCACCGGATCTGCACACAAATTTCACGGCCCTAAAGGTGTTGGATTTATTTATATCAACAACGATAATCTCATCAAGCCCTACATCGAAGGAGGTTCACAGGAACGAAATATGCGGGCGGGAACGGAGAATATTTATGGAATTGTTGGTCTTGCCAAAGCTTTAGAATTAGCCTACGAAAATCAAGAAACGCATCGTGCACACGTCACGGAGTTGAGAAATTATTTAAAAACGGAACTGGAAGCGCAATTCGAAGATATTCAATTCAACGGTGCCGTTGATGGTAGACATCATTACAAGGTGCTTAGCGTATCTTTTCCGCAACAACCAAAGTCAGATTTGATGTTGCTTAATCTTGATATTTTAGGCATTAGTGCTTCTGGCGGAAGTGCTTGTAGTTCCGGTTCCGAAACGGGATCACACGTAATTAACATTGTAACAAAGCCAGCAGATGCCCTCCGAAAAACGGTGCGTTTCTCCCTTTCTCATCTTAATACGAAAGCAGAAATTGATTTCTTGTTGGAAAAATTGAAAACCATCACGCCCGTTAAAGAAAAAGCTTCTGTAACGAGCTAAAGGAAGGAAGCCATTGATCTATGTTTGATCAACGATCTCCAAACTATAGTGTAGCTACAAAAAAATACCTTCCACGCTAAGTGTGAAGGTATTTTTAATTTATTAGTTCGTGTGTTTACTTATTTTACATCTTCTCGCGGAGTAGATATTGAATATACTGGTTGGAGACCCAAGCGTAGTCCTTAAACCCTACGCTTCGAAGCTATTGCTAACAAATATGTTAGTATATAACTTCTTAAATAAGTTTGTTGCTCTTGAGACGAGAAACTTAGAATTAGTCACTTTTATTGAGCATAAAGTCATCATCATGAAAATTGCAATCCTTGGATACGGAAAAATGGGTAAAGTGATTGAAGGGCTCGCCTTAGCCGCGGGGCACGAAATTGTTTTAAAAGTAAATACGGCGGATCAATGGGAAACGGCACAATTGGCCGTAGCGGACGTGGCGATTGAATTCAGCCGACCGGAAGCTGTCTTCCAAAATCTACTGCGCTGCTTCGAAGCAGGAGTTCCAGTTGTTTCCGGCACGACGGGCTGGTTGGATCAATTCGACGAAGCGAAACGACAATGCCAAGAAAAAAAAGCCGGTTTTTTCTACGCCTCTAATTTTAGTATTGGCGTCAATTTATTTTTTGCAGTCAATCGCTACCTTGCACAGCTAATGAATCCTCAAACGCAGTACAATCCGAGTATGACAGAAATTCATCACACGCAAAAATTAGATGCCCCGAGCGGCACGGCAATTACGCTCGCTCAAGGCATACTGGCCAACTTAGATCGTAAAACCAACTGGATCAATCAAGCCACCGATCAAAATGATACTTTAGGCATTGTTTCCGAAAGAATTGATCAAGTGCCCGGTACACACCATATTATCTATCAATCTCCAGAAGATCGGCTGGAATTAAAGCATACGGCGCACACTCGCGAAGGATTTGCCAAAGGTGCACTCCTGGCAGCCGAGTGGATGATTGATAAGCAAGGATATTACGACATGAAGGATTTGCTCGGTTTGTAAGCAACCCGTTTTGCGGTAATTTTTTGCTTGTCTGTTAATGAATTAGCGAGAGCGATGAAATTTATTATCGAGCGAATCGAGTACCAGTTCCCATAGCGTTTCGTAAGGCACGATCTCTACTTCGTTGGATTGTTTGGCGACTTCAATCGGAACGGATTCTAATTTTCGACGCAACTGCTTCGTTTTGCGCATCACGGCTTCTTTGTGAAAGTCCGACTTAGGAATGATTAGTAACATTTTGATAAAACAATTACTTCTAAATGTATCATCTTTTCTCAGGTAACGATAGCAATACGCTTGTAAAGCCTCTACCCGATCGAGTACTTCTCCATACTTCTTTTGAGAAAGCAAAAAGAGCACTTGAATGATAAGAATGGTAATATTCAGTCCCCGTTTATCTTTAGAAAATTCCGGGAGATCGTTCATAAACTTAGAAATTCTAAACTTCCCTTTCAGTTCCATATCCGGCGAAAGCTCAGGGTCAATTTTACCCAATTCAATAAAATAATGAACGTAAGCTTCGTAGATTTTCCAGTTTTCGCGGAGATTTTGGTGTAAGTTTTTAAATTTTTTGTGATTGCTCGCCCTGCAAAAAATCTGATACCCTTTTTGAAAATCTCCTCTGTAAAAGCAAAGAATCAGATAGTAGCTCATTGTGGAAAACCAATTTCTATTTCCTTCTGGTACCAAGCCTAAGCATCTTTTCGCGGCCTCCTCCCCTTTCTCGTATTGCTTTAATTGAATGTAACAAGATAGCTCGATGAAGAGAAAAGTAAAACTAGCGACTTCAGGAAAATTCTTTTTCTTATCAAAAAAGTCTACAGCTTCTCGACAGACCTCTAATGTTCGTTCATAATCGTTGACAATTTGATATCGCAGCACAAAAACTCTAAAAGCCTGCAAGTACAAATTATAAGAGTAAAATTGCTTCGTATACTTTCTGAGTTCTTCGGAATAACTAATGGCAAGGCTTTCCAATTCTAGTTTAGTAGCCCGAGAATTCATGAAGTGCATCGCCATTTCCTGAAAATATTCCTCCGCTTTCATCTCTGCATTTAGAATCTTGGTGTATTTATTTAGAAGATTATTGTAGTCATCATATTTCTTCCTATTCAGATCCGTAAGACTATAATGCATCCGCAATTGCTTCAGCAACACTACTGCAATATCAACGAAGTCAAAATGCAGTGCTTGTTTCAAGGTTTTCTCTGCTAAGGATATCGCATTTCGACGAGCAGATTGGGCTAACAAGATTTTGATCGCAGCAAAATTCTTGTAACACATGAAATAAGCTTTTTTAAAAGCATTAAAGGAAGGTTGATTGGTATCAATAAAGAAAATGGTATTTAGGAGCCTAGTTTGTAACCGATACTTCAGCTTTTTGTAGTTAATATTACTGGCATTAGAATCATAAAATAAGGCTGCCGCTTCGTCGTCCGTGGTCACCTCGCCATTATGTAAACTTTCATAAAATTGATTTAGCTTGTCATTTCTACCATTTTGCTTTCCCACTAAAGAAATATTCTTCACTTTATGCAGGCTAATGAGGTTCACTAATTCTTGTAAATTTTCCATAATTGCGTAAATTTTGTGCCTGATTTTCACACACGATATGCGTTTATATCATTATATTTATTAAAAAAACATAAAATTTGTATGTTATTTTGCAAAGTGAAACATCAAAAACAGGATAAAAATGTATCAAATCAAAGCAATTCAACAACACACAAACACCTGATTAACAAATACTTACACAAAAAAATACTTCAATAACACCAAATAATGACCATTCCAATATACAAAAATTAGTTAATGCTAGGTTCTATTTTCTACCGTAAATTTATATTATTAGAATTATAAAAATGAAAAAAGAAGAGATATGATTGCAATAATTATTTCCTTGTTTATGAGCCTCGGCATAATTAGCTCCCCTGGTGAAATTAATGATCAGGTAATTCTTCAAAATCAAGAAGTACTAATAGAAAACAATATAGTGATCACTGACACTGAAGCACTTTAAAGAATATACGTTAGTTAAATAACACGCTCGTTTTTGGGTACTGGGAGCGCTTGCTCCTAGTTTCCCTTTTTAAAAGAGACATTACACCCGTTTTATTATTTAACTTAACAAAGAAATAACTAGAGGGCGGTTTTACCAAACTTTGGTTATACAGAGCGGAAACATTTTTGAATAGCAGCAATATTTTATTGTTGCTATTCCTTTTTTTAGGCGATTCGTTTTAAATTTCTACATTCATTTGCCACTGATTTAAGCTTACAATGTTCTTTCCAGTTTTTCCGCATCTTCATCCTCCCCTCCTACGCCTAAGGTCAACAACTGAATGCCCAATAAAGAAATAAGACAATACGCTAAGAAATAATAGAATCCAACTTGTAAGCTCGCTTCAATGTGTTCGTCCGTACGACTCGCCAAGAAAGCTAAGAGTACACCAACAATAAAAACATCTGCCATCGACCATTTGCCAATCATCCCAACAAACCCGTATACGCTCTTCCGATAAGGTAATTTTTTAAAAAATAGAACCAGCAATAAAAGCATTGCTTTCAACATCGGCACCAATACACTAAATAACAAAATCAAACTTGCGACTAAGCGATTATCCTGCTCGTATAAGCTTCGAATCGTTCCCATAATGCTCTGCGTCGTTTCCTGCAATTCAATCCGACCTAACAAGGGTACTTTCGCACCAACTTTAATCGTCAACATATCCGCCGTAAGACCAGGATACAGACAAACTAAAGAAGCAATAATCAACACGAACGCCAACATATTTCTTAGAGTCATAATTACAATTAAAAGGATAAACGAATAGTAAGTAAACAGTATGAAGCTTTAAGTACTAAGACAAATTAAATCACTTATTAACTTGCATCATCTTTCGACCAGTCTCTTCGTTACTCAAAGCCTTCCTAAGCAATGGCTTAGGGCGGTTTTCGTGCCTCAATACTGATCAAAATCTAACACAATTTAATGGCAAAGTAATTTTGTCTTAGTACTTATGCCACCAAATTTAATTATTTTTTGAGGAACGATAGTTTCTAATCGAAAATTCACCGACAATCATCGAATAAAGTAGCTTTACTCCTTTAGAAACGATAAGTTAGCGTTTCAATTGTTAACTAAGCTAACTACGTAATTCCCCTAAACGACATCAACTTATACGCCATGATAGATAAATTTAAAAAGAGTTTTCAACAGGCTGGTGACTTTATTAAAGATCAAGCCAATACCATTAGCGATTCTGCAAAAGAAAAAACTTACCAAGTGATCGACGACTGGATGGAGGTATTTCCTGAACTGGAAACCTACGGATGGGAAACGACTAGCTTCGGTCTGAACCTAGCCTTAAGTCCTTCTTTAGAAGTAGAACTAAGAGGAAATCGAGCAGATTTTACCCTCGAAAAAGTAAATCTAATCTTAGAAAAAACGAGCAATCAGCGAATCCTCAACTCGATTTTTAAATCGGTGCAGACGACACTGCAAATGCACAAAAAGATCAAATCAAATCAGTATGAATATATCTTCTTACTCATCAATGTCAAGATTCCCCCAGAAGTAAAAGTTGTATTAGGAGAGCGAAAATTGTATTGATCGCTATTTATAGCCATGAAACTTGCTCAAATAAAAAACCGAATTTTCGTCAGACGAAAATTCGGTTTTTTAATACTTAATGAGGTATTTTGTACTTTAGCGATAAAGCTCCAAGTAACCAGAAAAAACTCGCGTATCTTGCGGATCATTTAATTGCAGCAAGTAATAATACGTTCCATCCGGTAAATCTTTATCTCCATCCCAAGTTCCTCGCCAATCGTTTTTGTAGCCTACTTTTTGATAAACTCGATTTCCCCAACGATTATAAATTTCCAACTCACTATTCGGGAAGTCTTCAATTCCCGAAATAAAGAAAACGTCGTTGACCCCATCTCGATTCGGCGACACTGCGGTAAAAATCACGATATCTGCACATTCTAGCCAGACATAAACCGTTGCCGTATCACACCCATTTGCATTACAAATGGCATAGGTGAAGTAATCCTCTCGTTCACAATATTCGTCACTCGCATTATACGTAATGGTACAATCCGGATTAAATCCATTCGCGCTCCCCGGGATACCTAGCGTTCCGTATAAGGGTTCATTGACAATGTAGAAGGTATCTAGTCCCCCCAAAGTAACATCGTTCGCTTTGACGTTGATGACGACCGGCTCGCCAATCAGCGTCGTATCGTAGTCGTCGTTCGCTATCGGTGGAAGTAGGTACTCAATTACCGAGATACAGAAGTACGTCGTATCACACTCCCCGAGATCATCGCACATGACAATGCAGGCAGAATCCTGCCCGAGCGCTTGCCCGGTATAGAATACACAGAGCGAATCCTGACTCAGGTAAAAGTTAACTTCTCCGTCTGATTCTTCTTCACAAATATTTTCAAAGTAAACGATATTGCCTTGTAATTCCGTCGTATCGGGACAGTAAACCACCTCCGAATTAATAAAGATCGTATCGCAGACAACATCAGTCGAAATCAAGGAAGAATCTGGAATCACCTCGATAATTACAAAAGTAGTATCACAAATTCCGAAGGTATCGCAAGCCACAATACAAGCCGTATCAAAACCAATTAGTACTCCGGTGAAAACAACGCAACTCGTATCTTCCAAAATTTCAATTTCGACATTATCTAGCGCACAGTAATTATAAAGCGTATCAATCGCTCCCATCAACTCTAAATCGTTGAAACAAACCGTGTCCATCTCTTCCTCCAAAATCGTAATGTAAATCGTATCTGGATTTACACAAACCACACTCGTCATCAAAGTATCCGAACAACCTGTAGTATTGGTGATAATAACTTCATTGTCTCCCAACGGAAGCTCCAAGCCATAATTTGTAGCCAACAAAGCGGAATTGTATTGGAATTCAAAAATAGCCTGTGTGGTCAAATCTTTCACAAATAAAGTTCCGTAATCTGAGCCCGAAGCACCACCAATGATAAACGCGCCAACCGTAGAAATCGACCATTCTCCCATTGGATCCCAAATATTCATGGAGTCCACTAAGTCACTTGGCGTAATAAAAGTGCCCGAAGAAAACATATTTCCATCGACAGTCCAGCCATTCACCTCAAAAGGTCCAACAGAGTTTACTAAATCAATGTATTGGTAACTTCCCGTGGTATCAAAACTACAGCCGGGGAAAATGCCTGTATACGGCGCACCGTTAACGGTAATATTAAAATTCAATAAATCTTCCAATGGTAAGTTTAAGCAAAGATTCGTCAAACCACCACAATCTTCTGTTTCTATGGTCAAGGAATCTTGTGCACTAAAGAAATCACACTCGTTATCTGGACAAACTGGAACGGTGACACTGCTTTCGCTTATCACACAACCATTCGCATCGGTAACGGTCAGACTGTAATCTCCCGTAGCTAAACTATCCCGATCTTCTTCGTCCGTCGTACCGACAATATCGTCCCAATCAAAATTAAAATCAGGCGTACCACCATTAACGGTAACGTCAATGGTGCCTAAAGTATCACAAGCAGGTTGAACCGCAAAATGTAAATCTAAGGCATCTGGCGTTTCAATCGTAAAACAAATACCACCACCTACACAATCATTGGCATCCGTAATAATCATGCAATAATCTCCCGTCGGTAATGCTCCATTCGTAAAGTTAGTAACACCATCCGTAATCACAGTATCTGCGGGTGCTACAAAGCTAGGATCAAAGTTAATGGTAAATTCTATTCCTCCGTTTGCTGCGCCAAAACAATTGATATTGATCACACTATCTAGTACCACAGTACCTTCAGCAACGTTATCCGTAACTACAAATAAGAACGGTAAAGCACACATACTTGCATCGGTGTCGGTAATGGTTACCATGTGAATCCCCGAAGCTAAGTCCGATCGACTTTGCGTCGTAACGCCGTCTGCCCATAAATAGGTATAATTGCCACTACCATTAGTTACATTAATCGTTGCCACACCATTACTTGCATTACAATCTGGCTTCGTCGTAACATCTGCTATGGCTTCTAATGGATTCTCAGATAGCACTTCCACCAAAATCGCGTTCGCACAATCTGGTGTATTTGGATCGGTGATCGTAACAAAATACGATCCTGCGGATAAATCTGTTCTCGTATTTGCTTCTATATTATCTTCCCACAGATAAGTCAAGGTCGCTGGTAAAAGCGTCGCTGTACCATCTGCCGCCTGACAAGTTGCAGGAGTCGTACTTGCGCTTGCTGTTGGTCCATCAGAATTGACTACTACTACGGGAACTGCTAAAATACAATTTGTAATCCCTGGTTCTGAAATAGAAACAGTGTAGCCGCCAAAAGGCAAATTCACTCGGGTATTACCATCGCCAATACTTGTGCCTAAATCTGGCGACCAAGTATATTCATAATCCGCAGCAGCCTCCACGAGGTTAATCGTAATCATTCCGTCTTCATTCCCACAAGTAGACTCTACCATGACAACACTATTTAAAGTCGGTGTTGTACAAGGACAAGCCTCAATCGCAGTTTGATTGGCGTAGCTACAATTATTAGCATCTAAGATCGTAAAGTCATAAGTCCCCATTTGTAAATCAACACGATTCACCGGATCATCTATGCCATTAATATCTGCCCAATCTACGGTATAAGGTCCAGTGCCACCCGCGATAATCAAATCAACCGTGCCACCCGCATTACAATCTGGCGTCAAAGCAATCTGAACATCAATCGGGTCTGGTGCTTCGATTTCAAAACAAGCACCTCCGGCAACACAATTATTATTATCTCGTAATTCAATACAATAAACACCAACGCCTAAGCTTCCATTTTCAAAAAGGGTAAAGCTATTAGAAATCAAGGTATCCGCAGGAGCAGCAAAAGCAGGATCAAAGTTGACCGTATACTCGATGCCTCCATTGGTCTCACCAGGACAACTGATATGAATTACGCTGTCAATCGTTACCGTAGCCGCAGGAACATTATCCGTAAGGATGAAAATGAAGGGTAACTCACACATCGTAGTTGGGTCACTATCCGAAACCGTTACCCGGTGAATACCTGCCGCTAAATCCGTTCGTGTTTGCGTCGTGACATTGTCTTCCCAGAGGAAAGTATAATTCGTTCCACCCGTCACATTAATCGTTACGGAACCATTGTTCTCGTTACAATCTGGCTGCGCATTAATCTCAGCCGTCGCTTCTAGTGGATTATCTTCTTCAATTAAAATTTCAATTACGTTAGGACAAGTTGGATTAGCTGGATCTACTACGGTGACAAAGTAAACACCGGAAGCAAGATCACTTCTCGTTGCTACCGTAGCGGCATCAAACCAAGTATAATTAAACGTAGTGGGTGTTAAGCTTGCGGATCCGTCACTTGCTTGGCAAGTTGCTGGTGTTTTTGTGAACGTAGCTTGTGGTCCATCCGAATTAGCGATTAAAATTTCGGTGACGGTAAAGCAGGCAGGGTCGCTTACGTTAGCAATGGTGACGCTGTAGCCTCCAAAACTTAAATTTGTGCGCGTGTTGACACCAACTCCTTGTACGCCGACGTTAGGCGACCACGTAAAATTGTAATCATTCGGATCACCCGTTACTGTAATAATTGCTGATCCATCTGCATTTCCACAAGTAGCCATCGTCGCGGTAGTTCCAACAATCGTTGCCGTTTCACAACTATTTGGACAAAGCTCAATCACCACTGTATTGGTGGAGATACAGCCATTCGCATCCGTCACGATAACGGTGTACGTCCCCGCAGACAAACTACCTCGATGCTGTGGATTATCACTACCTGCTAAATCCGACCAATCAAATTGATACGTCCCCGTTCCTCCCGAAACTAGCAATTCAATTGACCCCGGAGCGCCATCGCATTCGTCTACCAAAATAAAATCTAGTAAGACCGGATCAGGCGCTTCGATGGTAAAGCATTCTCCACCTGCCACGCATCCATTGCCATCAATAATTTCCAAGCAATAGTTTCCAGCGGGAAGACTGCCATTTTCGTAAGTAGCAAATCCATCCGAAATAATTGTATCGGCAGGTGCTACAAAAGCGGGATCAAAAACAATAGAAAATTCAATTCCTCCATTTGCGGCTCCCGGACAAGTTACATTATTAATATTGTCGATGGTAACTGCTCCCGCAGGAACGTCATCGGTCAATACAAAGATAAATGGTATTTCACAAGCAGAAGGACCATCATCTGTAATCGTTATACTATATATTCCCGCACCTAAATCGGTACGTGCTTGGTTCGTATTTCCATCTGCCCAGAAAAAGCTATAACTACCACTTCCATTCGCCACGTTGATAGAAGCGCTACCATTACTTACGCCACAATCTGGTTGAGTGGTAATGTTTACATCTGCTAGTAAAGGATTATCTTCTTGAATAATAACTTCTACAACGTTCGAACAAGTTGGATTCGCGGGGTTCGTTACCGTTGGGTAATAAATACCTGCACTTAATCCCGTCAAACTACTGCCCGTACCAAATCCCCAATCGTAGGTATAATTACTAGGACTCAAGCTCGCCGTACCATCTGCTGCTTGACAACTAGCCGCAGTCGTTTCAACACTAGCCGTTGGACCATCTGAATTTGGAACAAAAGCATTCAGTACCGTTACACAGTTTAAATTACTCGCACTTGTAACCGTAATGGAATATCCGCCGAAAGGCAAATCAATTCTTTCTTCTCCACTACCGAGTTCCGTTCCAATATCTGGTGACCACTCATAAGTATAGTTAGCCGGATCGCCAACCAGCATCAAATCTATTCGACCATCACTATTACCGCAAGTAGTTTCCACAACGGTAATTCCATTTAAATCTAAAGGAGGACAAGGTGTACCACAGGCTCTAAACGCAAAGCTTTCTACTACGGGACAAGCATCCGTATCGCCAATGAGACTTACTGTAAAGTTGCTGACTACTCCCGTATAAATCGCGTTGAACGTTAAAGTATTTGCTCCAACAATAACATCATTATTAAATACGCCCGTTCCGGAAATCGTATAAGACAAAATATTTTGATCAATTTGTATTGAAACAGGAACGGTATCTCCAACGCAATCTTCTAGGTCACCAACGCCAGTGACTACGATTGGGGAGACTAAAGTGTTAATGGTAACGGTAGCCGTATCCGTAATTCCGGGGAAAGCGACATCGCTCACAATAACTTCGTAATTATACGTAACGCCTCCTACTCCATTTGAGAAAATAGGATTAGCGATATTAAGTGCATTTAAATTTCCAGTAGTTGGGTTTCCAGGGTTTGGTACCCATAAATAGTCCGTTCCGCCGGAAGCTAATAATTGTACGCTTTGATTATTACAAATCGTCGTATCGCTTGGATTGACTACGGCGATGACTGGACTTGCTAAAGTAACCTGAATCGTATCAACATCCGTACAGCCCGTTGCGGTTGTAACGGTAACGATATAATCTGTATCGGCGATTGGTGTTGCTACTGGATTGGCTGCCGTTGGATCATCTAACGTACCAGCGGGTTCCCAATTATAACTATAAGGCATGGTTCCTCCTGTAACGGTTGGCATTAAGCTTACACTTGATCCACCTGTAATCTCTACACTATTACCGACAACGTCTACTCCATTGGCTCTGATGATCGTTACGGTATCTCGCGTTATCGCACCACAACTCGGGCGCGTAGTTTCTAAAACGTAGCGTAATGTATCTTCTGTAATTCCATCGTGTGGAACATTTAAAATTGGATCAGGAATATCCGTCTGACTTAAATCTGCAAGTGTTGCTGGAGCGATTGCTGTCCAGTTGTATCCGTAGCCGAGTAGCGCATTACAATCCGGGTCTCCGAGTGGAAGATTAATGGTTGTTGGCGTTAAGGTACAAAATAATTCATCCGTTCCTGCATTTTGTAAAGTGGGTGCAGGGAAGGCAAATTCAAAGTGATCACAAAGTCCTAAGCCCGTAGAATCTATTCTCAATAAAATATTACAAAGTTGATTTTGATCTGCTAAGAAACTATGGTCAATTGGTAAAGCTTCTCCACTTGTTAAAGGACCAGATTCGGTAAAGCTTGCTAATTCTACTTCTGTTCCATCATAAATGCCATTCGCATCGTCATCGTAATAATATTTGATGTCGAAGTTGACATTTGGGAATGGGAAAACTGAATTGATAATATTTCCAACTACGTTAACTTGTTCTGCATTGCTCGCATCACAATTACTCGTAATGGAAGTTAAATCTAGATTTAAAACTCGTTGATTTATCCGTAAGGTCGTTAGATCGTTTCCATTAGTGGAACTAACTGTTTCAACCGTACACATTCCTCCCGTGCTACAAGTTAAATCTTTTCTTAAAATCGTATGTAAACCGACGTCGATACTATCCGTATCACAATCATAATCTGGTGGAGTTAAAGAAATTGAAAACCGTGCCGTGTCATTTAAGACCATGCCGACGGGCAAGCACCAATACAGTTGTTGGAATCCTCCCGAGGTAATTTCAATTTGTGGTTCGGTAAGTGCCCAAGAGCCGGGTTGGATCAAGGTTGTAGAATTTGCATCGTAGGCAATATCTCCAGGAATTAAGAGTAATACTTTATCCGTTGTATCCGACGGTGTCGTTGTTCGATTAACGATTGTAATTTCTAGTGGCGAAGGCTGTGCAGGTGTTAAAGTAGTATCTCCAGATAAGAAAATTTCAAAAATCTTAGTTGGATCTGGTTCTCCTCCTTGCACGGTAATTGGGAACGTTTCTCCCGTTTCAATATTCGTTGTATCGCCACATCCTTCTACCCCTTGAAAACTATAATAAGAAATAGAACCCGATCTAAAGTTACAATCTGTAATAAATCGATAACGGATTTTAAATTCATTATAATTACTATCCGGATTACTTGCATCGAAGCCTGGTAAACCACTATTATCTAAAAAGCTATTTAAATTAGAAAAATCAGTATACTCATAAATAATGCCTCGGGTATTAACACCTACGTTGGTAGGATCCGCGAGAGCCGTTACAAAAGTTGTGTCGGAAGGATAGGCTACTTCAAAACTTCCAGGTACCAAAGTCGCCCCTTCTAAAGGAATGATAAATTGTGAAACCATATCAAAGGTAGAACCTTGTCCGGTGTTTCTTACCAAAATAGTAATCGAACTCGTATCACAAATCTCTGGGTTGGTGGACGGTTGATCCGTTACAAAAGCATCTAAGAATGGATCTAAAGTATTTACCGATAAGGCAATATTTTCTTCTTCACAAGGAGGATATAATTCTGGATTCCAATCTACCTCGGGATAAGCTACACAGTTCCAGCCAGAACGTGCCGTCAAGTTGGTAATTCCACAGGCTGTTACTAAAGCTTTGACGCGAATGAGATTACAAATCTCTTCCAAGGTACTCATTCCATCTCCTTGTTCGAGTCCTTCAGTATAAGCAAAATATTTATTGCCGTTGGTTCCGTAAGGGACAAAAGTTAAGGGAACTGGATTTAAAGGATCGTCAATTAATTCCATCGAAACGACTTCGATGACGCCCGTAGTATCTTCGAGTGCAATCCACGTCAATCCTGCGCCGACGGTTACGGAAGTATTACAGTGATTAAATTCCCAAACCGCTGTATCAATTTTTAAATTTAAGTCTGGTTCAATAGATTGAAAGCTGAGAATCGGTGGTTCGTCATAGCAAATAATCCGAGTTTCATCAAATTCAATACTATCTACACAAGAGCCATCCCCAATTTCGTCCGCATAATACCGATCTAAATAAACTAAACGCGGATCCATTTGAAAGCAGTTATTGTTATTAGAACTTCCGAATAATGATCTACAATTTGGTACAACTCTTACTCTGAAACTAAAGGCATAACTTCCCGAGGATTCGTTCAAAGAAGGTGGAATACTCAAGGTGTCAAATCGGGCTACGTATACCCCAGACGGGAAAGAATCAAATGGCGTCATGGGGAAATAACTGCTACCATGAATAGGGTGACCATGAACCGAAACTTCTGGTTCAAAAAAGCTAAAGCCCTCAAAAACCGCTGGGTCAAAGTTAAAGACAATCGAATCTACTTTCACCGCTTTTCGATACTCATTTGGAAACCATTCGAGGTCATCAAAACCTGCATTGATACCATTAATCTCATACCGTAAGAAAGTTTCTTCGCAACCTTCGGGATTACTATTACTAGAAGGAATCGAAATTGTCGTTCCTATTTTACTCAAATAAAAATTCTCTCCAAAGTTATCACAGGCATAGTCCGTTCCATCAACTCGCGCATATCCGTATCCTCTAAAATTCGGTACAATTGTAAAGTCATTATCGTAAGGACCTTCGGGATTAACGGAGAAATTACCAATAAACTGAATTGAATCCCCAAGGGTTAACGCTCCAATACCAAGGTTGACTAAGCACTCGTTCAAGTCGAAGGTCAAAATTTTCACACTATCAATGGCTACGACGGATAAAACGGAAGTATCCACCGTACAAAGAAACTCGGTACCACTTTGGACGATTCTAACCGTTGCGTAATCAAAGATAAAGATTTCTTCTACATCCAAACTTCCATCTGGATTATTATAATTAATCACCATTCCAATACTATCTGTAATTGGTGTACTACCAACGATATTGGTTAAGGTCATTTGGACAGAGTCACAGGATAAAGCAACCTTTTGGTTTACCGTACTCGGATCAACCGGTGTTGTAAAAGTATTATCGGTGTACCCAAAAGTAGTCCGATTTACACTGAAGTTCATGGATTGGATTCCAGTATCACAGTTAAAAACGGAAGGTGGACACGGTGGGATTTCAGCATGGAGTTGAGGACCACTTAATTCGCCACAATACCATAAATGTTTACAATCACAATCCGGACAATAAAACGAAAACTCCGTAGGGAAAGTCGTTGGTCCTAGCGTTGCCGTACAGTTGGCTTCAAAAGCTAAGATTAATTCAAAAGTTTGATTGATTGATTGAAAGGCAGCGTCGTAGTTTAAGTATAAGGTATCATTACTGATCGTATTAGATTTCAAAGGAAAGCCGATGGCAGAACCTTCCGTTTTCAAAATCGTTTCGCTAATTACTGGAAAGACGCCCGAAGGAATCGCAACGGCAATTTGAAATTCTTCTTGGTTGCTACAGCTTCGATCAAAGAAACGCACTCGACGTTCTTGAGTATGGGTAACGAGGAAAGTATCTCGCTCTACGAAAGCATCCGGATCGGTGAAGTTATTGACGTCTTCTCGATCGTGGCTGGGTGCATTAAAAATTTGTCCCAAGGTTTCCAAGCGTACTAAACAAGCATTTGTAAAGTCTACTTTTGCGCCCATATTGGTTTTGAAAATATTCGCACATTCGTCTGAAGTAGATTGTGCAACCGTACAGTCGAACTCGAAGTACGCTACAATTTCAAAAGAATCTAACGTTTGTAAATCATCAAAATAGCCATCATTATCAAAATCACTTAATCCACCTGGTCCATCGGGGTCAACCCCAAAAACAAGCGGATTTTCTGCAAGGTTGATATAAGTAATCCCCGGTGGTAAAGTTAACCCTGCAACTTCAATTTGTGTAATGGTATAACCATTCTCTGCTAAAAGATCAAAGTCAATACCTAAACCAAATCCCACACCGACGTCAACCATCGTCGCAAAACCTGCATTCACTTCTACGCCATTATTGGATACAGTAAAAGTAGTTACTCCGGGTTGACAATATCCAGTATTCGCATTTGGAATGGTTCCGAAATTATCATAAATCACACTTGGTGTTCCTTCTCCAATAAAAACGTTATGCGTATCAGATTCTTCTACACAAGTATTGCCATCACAGCCCCAAGTTACACTGTGCCGACTTCTTCGATCATCACTACAGACCAAAACACAAAAATTCTCGGTAATCGTTACCGTTTCGTTTTGTCCTAAAAATAGATCTCCATTGGCGCCAGTTCCTGTGTTATTCACGAATTGTGTTCCGTCAATCGTTGCGGTAATAATTGTATCGCCACTAACTGGATCGAAAGTTTTTGTAACGGGCGTTGGAATGCCGTTGACTAAGATATCTGTAATGTAGATACCATCGTTTTGTACATTGGTATATTCTATTTGATCCAAATATCCTAATAGTCCTGTATTATTGACCGTCACATCTCTAGAATAGCAATCTCCTACTCGTGTAAAACCGTAAGTATTCAATACGGAAATATCTAAAGAAGCATAAACTAAAGAGTTTTTATATTCAACATTGTTGTCACTTTCTTGTAGATTGGTTGTTGCACCTAGATCGTAAGTAAAATCCCAGACATCAAAAACTTCTATCGCTCCGTTTTGGAATAAGGTATCCAAATAATTACAATTTGCGCGGATCGAGAAGCGAATCTCAACGTCTGTTATTCCAGAAGGTCCCATGTCGGGTAGTGAAAATACAGGTTTTGTTACATCGGAAGCATCGACTAGTGCGACGCCTGGCGTAGAATTCGCGAGATCAATGCTAACAAACTCAACCCCTTGAAAGAGGTTTGCAGTAGCAAAAATGTTGCTCCGAATGTCTGGTGATAGCCCATCTAGGCTTACCAAAACGGTCTCCATATCCGGATCTCCACAGACATTCAAGAAGTCGGGTACCGTCGTCAAATCCAAAAACTCGACTTGAAGATTATTTTGGGCCTGTAGCGTCTTGAAGGAATTTGTCAGTAAAAATAGAACAACCGAGAAGAAGTAAATTTGCTTTTTCATGAGTTTGTTTTGGTTAAATTATTCTTCATAAAAATTTGCCGTAAGCGCCTAAAAACGACCATTACTAGCTTAACTTGAAGAATAATCCCAGGATTACAATTTAGCATATACTAAATTCACGCAACAAAAGGAGGACATAACCCTTTGATTAACAAACACTTATTTAGATAAAATATCTTTTCAAATAGAGCAAGTCAAAATTACGTGAATCAATAGCAAAAAATTGTCCAAAATCATACCAAATTTTAATAATATTTCAAGCTCAGCAGCCCCGCTTCTAAGAAAGAGGACTACTGATCTTCACGGATTAATACATTAATTATTTTTAATATAAAAAAGTCACCTGTCACAAATAATAACTTGTCCCTTCGAAAGTTAAGCGTCACATTTCGCATATTTTTGCTAAAATTTTGGGATCAAATCTTCGGTATATTCTTTTCCTTACTGATCGAAAGTGATTAGGTAATCGTAAAACACAAAAGATGAAAGCTCAGCCGAAGCCAAACTTTCATCTTGTCGTTATCTCTTATTCAATGTTGTCTTACCGCTCTATGGTATCTATTGCAAAAGTAGTTTTTGCTGGAAACTACCGAAATTCGTTTTAAAGTAAACTAAGTACAAGCCTCGTGGCAACGCATCGTCAAAGCTCATTTGCGTTTTAAACTGACCATCTGGTATCGTTTGTTCTGGTGTTTGTTTGATCAATTGACCTTGTAGATTGTAAACCTCGACGCTTAGCGTCAAGTCTTCCGGTGCAGAAAGTGTTAAATTGACGAGTCCCTTCGTTGGATTTGGAAATACTTCCGTCGAAACGGCTGATTCAGTTGTTGCAACTCCTTCTTCTTTCATATGAAGGCCGCCCCCTCCTATGTGATGACAATTTGAGCAAACCTTAGAAGACCATTGAATAGAACCATCGCTACAGTCAGAACCGACGATGATGCTATGGCAATTTGAATTAACAATATAAGGCAGGTAGAAATAATTATTCGTCGTCGTCCACTGGGTCACCGTGGGTGCGGTCGTCGTCAAACAACATTCTGGGTCATTCCAAGTTACTCGAATCCAATACTGATCTGGATCGTTCGTATTTCCTAAACCAAGCGTCCACCAAGAGACTTTTGCCGTCTGACAATCATATTTTACGTTAACAGGTTTTTTACAGCAAGATTCCAAAACAGTGAACCGATGCACAACCGGCATCCACCCCGTATTGGCACTCTGTACCGCAAGTTTGATTTCGTATTCGTAGCCTGGGTGAAATTGTTTTGGTGCAAACTCATCCGTTAGATTAAGTGTTGGTACTTGACCTTGCGTCCAACCCAGTCCTGCATACCAACTGAAATTTCCAGAACTTCCAATAGGTCTTCTCCAAGCATCAATGTAATAAGCAGTTTCGTTCTGTGAAGCCGTACCATCAAAATAAATATCTTCGTCGGGGCAAAAAACATTTTGTGAAGCACCACTACTATTTTCAAAGTGAAAAGCCGCAACCGCACAATCCGTACTCCCGAAAATTTGCGTTGTAAAGAACTTAGATCCACATTCGATGGTATTGACCGTCGCAGAAATGGATGTTGTACTCGTGATGTTTACCTTCGCTCTAAGTGTCAGTTCATCACTATTGCTTCCACAACCCGCAACACATTCCCAAAGGAACGAGTTATAACTCCAATTTACCGAGGTATTATTCACTGGAATATTACCATAACGGTTGATCTTAAAGGTAACTTCCTTATTTTGGCAAACGTACTTTTTAGAGCGATTAATATAATAATCACAATCATAAGGTAAAAATTGATAACAATCACTGATTGGAAAAGTACTATTAAAATAATGATCAAATAAATCGACCGGGTCCGTTGCCATGTCTCCCGCGTAAGAAGGACCATCGTTTTTATCGTCCCAAGTCCAAGGGGCATTTGCTTTATTATCTCCTCCATTATCTCCACTAAACTTTCCCCAAGAAGCAAAAGTCTCCGAATTATTTCGACGGCTCCAAAGTCCGCCCCCTTCAAAAATATCAACTAATTCATATTTCACATCGGAGTCGTTAATGGTTATGGGAAACTCCGCATTGTTTGCCGCACTCGATTTATAAGTCACTGTACCATCTTCATCAAAGCCAATTTGAGGCCAAGCTTTACAACCATGTCCTTTCGCTTCTTGTGAAGTTCTTGGATGGGTTCCACCCGAAGTAAATAAAAAACCATCGATACCTTCGTTATCCGCAGAAAGCGAACTACCGAAGGCTCTGTAAGAATAAAAATCCAAATGAAAAACAGTAATCCCGCCTTCCAGCACGGCATTACTCAGGTCGATAACATTCTCCCCTGTTCTTCTTACAATTACTAAAATACCTTCTAAGTCATTCTCATGCTCTGGATCAAAAATTGAATTAGACCAATCCCGAGGATGATAATACGCATAGACTATATACCAGTGCGTTTTCGTCCAAACGACAGAATAATATACCGCAGCATTATACTGCGAATTTGGAAATTGCGTTAAGTTGTCCCAATTGTTATTACAAACCCAATCGCCGTCATAATCAATCGCCGTCAAAAAATCAGAGCGTCCGTTTAAGGAACTGCCACCATCGTTATCCACTTCTTGACTATGCTCCGGTGCGAACTCCAGTGCAATTGCTAAGTTACACGCAGCCAAAGAACTCGCATCCGTTGGCATAGTTGTGCATTGAGCCCAAATACTTTGGGGTAAAAGAAACATCGCAATGAATGCGAGTAAACATAATTGTTTTTTCATAATTTTTACGTTTGCTTCCCAAGCAAGTGTTGAGTCGTAAGTCAAAGCTTGCCTAAGAATCGTTATTTAATGTTTTGAAATTATTTAAGTACTTGATGCTTTCCTTTTATTCTTGCAAAATGATACGCTTTTGGAATACACCGTAGTTTGTTTTTAATAAAATAAAATATACGCCCCTTGGTAAAGTACGAGCTAACTGCAGTGCCATATTGAATTGACCATCCGCGATTTCTTGCTCCGCTACTTCTTGTATCAAATGACCTTGTACATTGTAAAGTGCTAACTCAATTTGTAAATTTTCTGGCGTATTCAAGCTTATATTAAGTAGGCCATTCGTCGGATTAGGATAGACTTTGGGTGTACAAGGTGTTTTTCCGACGATCGCAAACGATATAACAATATATTCTTAAATCTATTTTATAATTAAACATTAATACTACGCAATAGAAAACCCTGCAATTTCAGTACGAAATAGCAAACCAGTTCCTTTTTCTAGTAAAATATATACAAATCAATGTGGAAAGTATGCTTTGTAGTAATTGAAACTACCGGTTGTTACCATTGAACAAACAGCTCAATGGTTAGGCCTTAAGCGTTATCTTTTTTTTAAAATTAATTGCTCCGATTGAATTCTTGGAGTTGACGTTCTAAACAGGAGTAAATGCGACAAGAAAGTGTATCACAAATCTAAAGTGTATTTAGCAAAGTTAAAGCAAGGCACCTTAGGCGAAAGGCAAACAGGTCGTAAATAACCAACAAACTATACTTTATGCATTAAATCTAAATTTAATACATTCATCAGGACACTTAGTACTAATTTTTTTAATAAAAAAATTGCTATCTCTATTAAAAAGAACTTGTACTCAAGCTAGTTTCAGCATTGGCACCAAACAATTCTTTATTTAAATTTAGTGCTATCTGGAGATCACTTTTTTAACTTAGAGTTTAGTTGTCGAATGGCGTGATAGTGGAAATCAACATTAGTTATTCTAGTAATTAAATATATCAAAATATTACCCTATATTCAAATTATTTCATTTTTTTATTAAAAACATGGCGCTATTTAGTAATAAACAAACTATAAAAATAGCAAGTTCATACTACACATTTACTTCCTGTCAAATTTCCAAAAAAGCATAAAAAAAAGGAAGCCCAGTAACTGGACTTCCTAAAAACTACGTTTTATGATATGATAGGGAATATAAAGGGAAAATATAATTTACTGTTTTTTAGCCGCGATGATTTTATTTTTAAACATCTGAGCGGCGGTCTCGGTGACGAGTTGTAATTCGATGACATCACCTCCTTTCATCTTTTTCATGACTTCTTTCTTCTTCAAGGCTTCGTAAGCTTGGTTAAAAGCCTCATTATTAGAAGCGATACTTAAGATCCCTTCTTTGAAAGAGAAGTAGTAATATTGCTCACTTGGAGACTTGAGGTAAATACTCACCTGATCCATTTCGTTGGAAGGCATTCTAAATTCCAGGTAGGCTTCTAGGTCTTTGTTAATGATTTGCCCATTGATCGCTCCTATCCCAATTTTTTTCTTTTGAGAAACGAACGATTGGTATTCCGAATGCCAAGCCAAAGGCAACTGATTTAAAAAGAAAGTGAAACCAAAGCCTTCTTTTGGCAAAGTGAATATGCCGGTTTTAATATCAGAAATCGTTTTGTGCAATAACTTACTATCAGGAATTAATTCGGCTAAAGCCGCTTCGTAAATTTTATCATGTCGAAAGTTGACATTACTAGCATCAAAACTACTTGATTTGATATCTGCTAACATGATCTCCATTAAAGCATCGGGCAAATAAAAATCAAGTCCCGTCATGACATCAAAACTTTCCTTGATGGCTGGATCTTCTTTCAAACTCGTTACCATTCTTCCCGCTGCGGCAATGTCAAAATGAGCTAACGCGCTACAAAAATCAAACTTACCTTCCGCTGTAATTTTTCCATCTGGATTGGAGAAGCTCATTAAGTTACCATACTTTACTTTACTTACAATGCGCATAGAATCTCCGAATCGAAATTCGTCTGTTTCTTCTTCGAAACGCAATAATCCTTTTGCTTTAAAAACGGCTCGATCTTTCCGAAAGCCTAAAGGCATGAGTAAACGAGGATACAATTTAGCATCCATTTCATTACTCAAGAAAATCCCCGTAAATAAAGGCTGACCATCAAAGTTTTTAGGTTCGTCAAACTCTAAGGTTAAATCTTTCTTGTCGCCTTTACTACTTACCGAAAACCATTGCCGACCAATCATCTTAGGCGCATCTAGCTTTGCAAAACCGTCAAATTGTAAGTTCTGCTCTTCCGCACTCAAGCTAATCTTTCCTCTGAATTCTGTTTTTAAATCAATATAAAAATGATCATGCTCTTCTACTTCGCCCGTGGCGCGGGTAACCGAAACTTTTTCACTTCGCTTGCCTTTCCCAGAAGGAATACCAATGATATTCGCTAATTCAAACTCTTGCTTTTTATCGCCGATATTGTACTCGTAAAAACCACTTGCTTCGTAGGCTCTTTTTCCCGTGATCGTTACGGTTGCACGATTGATGACGTGGTATTTATTTTTTTGATTCGCTACAATTCTAGCATTTTCCAACTTTGTAATTTTACCGCCCGATTCAATATCTACTTTTTCAGCTGCGGGAAAAATCAAGGCATCCGCTACTTCAATATGTTCAACTCCACCAATCAATAAAGCATTCGTCCGCAAATTATACAGCGCCGTTTTACCTTCAAAACTCAATGAATCTTGGGTTTCATCTAAAGACAAAAACTGACCACTTCTACCTTCTACCGCTTTAAAGGTGATTAACTCCTCTCGCATATTCCAATCAAACTCGTTCATGGAAGTTTTGTAGCGATTGTAAGGAAGAATAGTGGTAATGGTATCCGAATTGGCCCTGACGGTTCCGATCATATTATCGAAATCCATCTTGCTATAAACATTCGTCGTGTGCAAAGCCAAGTGATCTAAACCACTAACTTTAATTTTTACATCCGACGTATCTGCTTCTGCGCTAAACGCACCGAGTGAAAATAAATCAGCATAAACATTTCCAATTTCCCAGTTAAATACCCCACGTGCTTTCACGCCATCCGGTGTAAGAATCAAGGTTTCTTCAATCGTATATCCCGGCTTTTGGAAAAGCTCGAACGGTCCTGCCGAAGAATGTAAATACATGCTATCTTTCATGGGACGCCAGTCTACCGAAACTTCCTGACCAATAATTTTGGGGACTTGAATATGGCTAGATCGATCTTCTGACAATTCAAACTGTTGCGCACTCGTAAGGCATTGCTTTGGCTTGAAAGTAATTTCTTTACCGTCTAAAGAAGCCCAGAGATACGTAAGCTTTCCTTTCCCCAAAAGGCCGCTGTTACTCAAACTAACTGCCCCGCGATATCTCCCTTTACCAAAGTAAATGGGATAACCATTTTCTGGCGACTGATGCACAAAACCGAGTGATTTGTCTTCTTCTTGCACGACAAGCGTTTCTTTCAAAGTAGGAAAAATGCCCGCAGAGTAAAGCTTTCCTTTAAAACGCAAATCCTTTTTTTCTAAATTGTCCAAGTTATTCAGGTGAAATTCATCCAACATAAAGAAAAAAGAATCTCGCTTATAGCAGCCATCTAAAATATCTTCTCGATCATAAAACACGAAACACGGTCCACTTGAATTAAAGGCTGGAAACATCGCGATTTTTTCTTTCCCCGACTTGTTACTCGGCGCATCAATCAAAATATTTCCATTGGTATGCTCAAGGCGAGAACCGATTGAAACCGTTTTTACTTTACCATTGGCCGCTGCCGCGTCTGCTGGAATAAAGAGATCAAAATAGCGCACAGAGTCCAAGTCAAGCGAAAATTGATCATAATTGAATTGAAACTGCTTGCCTTCGAAGCGTGTATTTCCTGCAAATAGACTTCCTCCAAAAATCATGTTCCGATTTTTTTGTAGGATAATTTTCTGGTCAGCTGGTTTTGCCGCTACGTGTCTGCCGTGGCTAAATTCCAAAGCGGCGACATCATTGATCAGAATATCTTTTGCTTTTAAGTCGAACTGTGCATTGGTACGATTAGAGTTAGATACAAATTTGATGACGTCATAATCCGTTTTACCGACGTTCGCATCCGCATAGTGAAATACTTTATTTTTAACTTCAACGAGTTGGCGATCTTTATAATAATTGATGTATCCCTCGGCGAGTAATTCGTATAAAAGACTTTGAATGTTTTGAATATCAAAAGCAGGATTCAATTTTTTGGCAAGTTTGTCAGCTTCAAAAGTACGTGTTTTTTCTTCTTCGGCAATCAACTTCAAGGTAGCAATCGGATTCGTACTCGCTACGTTTTGTAGTCTCCGAAAATCCCTTACGTCAAAATAGTTGAATGATTCAAAAGTTACATTTTGGCTTTCGTTTCCAGCACTAAATCGCTTTTGATTGATGACCATTGAATCATTTTCTAAAAACCAATCCAACTTATCGCTATCAATATAAATTTGATGATAAGAGTTGTAAAATGGATTCCGATCACTCCCCCGCTTTCCGCGAGAAAGATTTAATTCTTTTGTTGCTAAATTGAATTTCAAATTAACGGAAGGGTGATACAAAGAGTCCGTTCCAAAATAAAGCGTCGCTTCCATTTGATGACCAACGATCAAGTCGGTTCCTTTCATCGTCATTTCTTGCGCAGCGCCTTTAAACATTAATTTTCCTTGTTCTCTAATCGCTATTTCTGCTTTTGCTAATTCACTACCAAAACCATAAATTGTTTTTCCCTGCATTCTAAAACCTCCTCGGTAACTAACCCCTTCACGGAAAGTTTTGATGTGCAAGGTACTATCGGCCGACTGGAATCTAGGGTAAGAACTTTCTTTTGATTTATTTCCAATTACGATTTTATCTTGGAGACTACCCGTGATTGGACCAGTTGGAAAAATAGCAGGATAATGTAATTTGGCTTTATTGATTTGGTATAAAGCTTTTTCGGGTTTGAAACTGTATTTGTCTAAACTAGCATATACCGTCTCTAATCCTGCTTTTGCCCAGCTTACTTTGCCGCCCTCTCCTTGCCAAAGACCAGAAAGTGGAAAAAATAGACCTGAGGTTTCATTGATTCTAATTTCAAATTTCTTTTTGCGTACGCAAACCAAGTTGGTCACGGGAACCATCACGCAGGGTGCTTCTTCGTGCATTTTAAAATCAAATGCTTTCGATTCGACCAACCAAGAAAAACCAGACTTAGAATATTTTAAATACTGCCCTTCAATAAAAGTATTAGAAAACTTCAACAGCTTTGCGAAAGTTTTAGCCTTCGTTTTGGAACTTAACATTTGCGCTAACATCAAGTGCCAGTTAACTAATTGTTCCTGAGAAAGCTGCTGTTCTTTGAATAGGTTGAGACAACTCAAATAGCTACCAAAGTGCGGAGTGGCTTTGAGTTTGCGATCTGCCATCTGATTACAAAGCAAATGAATTTGTTCGAACTCTTCGTCGGAAAATTCGTCGTTTGTGAAGTATTTTCGGAAAACTTTAAAAATACTGGAAAGCTTGTTATTTTTTTTGGCATTGATGAAATCATCCAATTCGTTGATAAACTTACTCTTTTCCATCGAAAACCGAACCGTTCCCGTAGAAACGGCAGCATTCAAGAGAGTCATTGTACAAGTCAGCCAGATGAGGGTACAGCAAAGCTTTTTCATGGTAGGTTAGGTTTTGGGTAATCAAATTGTAAGATTCGCGGAGGATCGGGAGGAAAGAGAGGGAAAAGGGGGGGGGATTTGATCGGAAATAACAACTTAACGCTTTAAGAAAAGTTAATTACTATATATCCGATCAAACAAACGATAAGGTATCTTCTGTCATACGATGTAATAGACGATTCAAGTCTAATACAAATGATCAAGTCTAACATAAAGTTTTAAGCGACAATCGCTTTCCTAAAGCAGAAAGACTGCTTAATCGCTTAAGTATAATATTACAACAGGGAATCATGATGATTAAAACGGGAATAAATTAGGAGGAGCATTCCTTTGGTAATCGATGAATATTATTGGAGGTTTTGTAAGTAAGTTGTAAGTTGCTTAAATTGTATATACAAATCTACGATAAATTTGGCAAGTATAAATACCCCAAAAAAGGTAAATATCAAGTAGGATAATTAACAGATATGAAAATGGGGAAATTGGGAAAGCGAGCACCGCGATCAAACGCAGTAATCGTTTGAAGATAATGCACGCACTCCGCTGGAGTTTTAAGGCGTATTATTTTTTTGTTACAAAGCGACCGCGCCGCTTCCTATGCAGATGTTATTTTTAAATCTTTCGCTCGTGCCGCTACTAAAATGGCTTTTTGTAAATCCTGCTCCGTAATTAAGTGTGTAGCGGGAAAAAGGGATTGCTCTTTATTCTTGTACTGAACGATTTCTCGTTCGTAATAATCCGTTACCGTTGCTTTCTCCCCGGGAGAAAATACAAACATAAAATCAGTCATCCTTCTCAACTCCGCCACACTTTCTAAAATCAAATCGTAGCGTTGGCTTTCACTGACGAACAGTACCGCGCCTAGTTGAACGATACCGCCGGGCAAAGTATATTCGAGCGAATAAGCGGTCAATGGTGTCCAAGGAATCTCCGCTTTAAGCGTATACCTTAACGATTGCAAATGTGCTAATAGCAACTCCCCTTTTTCGTTCAGGCTTAAGCTTTCGAATTTTGCGCTAAGCCAATGCTCAAGCTCGTCCTCCGATTGCTGGGCAAATGTTTTATCTGGATAAGCCCGTAGCAGTTCATCGGTGATTGATACTAAGTTCGTGCTCGCGGTAGTCGTAAACTTAAAAACACTGGGCGTTTGAATTTGATAATCCGTAATCGAAGCAAGTGGCGCTTTCCAATGTGCAGGACCAGCGTTTGCAACTACCGTCACCACCGCTTCCAAAACTTCCTGCATTGTTCCTCCAGCATCTACAATGACAATGTTTTCGTTCCTTGTGGTTCGTAAAAACTCAATGGCGGATAAATATTTTTGTCGCGTATTCGATAAGTCTGTTTCAAATAACTCTTGCGGCTTATTTCGAATTTTCATTCTTTCGTAACAAACTTCGTTGCTCACGTTCATAAAAATCGTTAGATCTGGCTTTCTAGCATTTCGGCTAACGCTCATCACATCGGCAAAAGAAAAATCTTCATTGGATTGATACACCAAGGAAGAAAGATAATATCGATCACAAACCACGATGCGTTCTGCGCCGCCAGATAGCCACGGATTGATTTCTCTGCTACAATGATCCAAACGATTAGCCGCAAAGGCAAGCATCAGCGTCTCCTGCGAGAACGTGGTGATCTTTTTTTCTAGTACTTGTCGAATGAATAAACCACCACCGGAAGGATCGTGTGGCTCGAAGGTCAACTTGACGTTTCGCTTGAGCGCAATTTGTAGAAAATACACCAATTGTCTGGCAATAGAAGTTTTGCCAGATCCATCTAGTCCCTCAACGACGACGAACAGGGAGTTATCATCCATGCGAAATTATTTATGCTGCTACGACCAAAACCTGTTGCCGATCGAAGCGGATTCTAAAAATCCAAATATAAGATAAAACTACACAAAAAGGAAGTATTGGGAATTGATCGAAAAAGAATCCCTAAATCAGAACGCGTGTTGAATGGTCCATAAAACCACTCAACACGCGCTGCAACTTGCCACATACACTAAAATAGCGACCTAGCATTTTTTATAAAATCGGCTGCTTATTTTCTCGCTTCTTTCGCTCGATTGACAAACATACTCGCCGAACTTTGATTGACTTCCTGAATTTCATATAATTCTCCGTCGTCCATTTTGATCGACTTTTCTTTCTTCTTCAAATTCAACACTTCATCGTTATACGCTTGGTTATTCGAAACTGTGCTCAAAACACCTTGCTTATACCCAAAGAAGTAGTAATTTTCGCTGGGCGATTTGATGTAAATATAAACGCGATCATCTCCGTTGGAAGGCATTTTAAATTCAACGTGGCAAGTCAACATTTTATTAATGGTCTGTCCGTTGATTGCGCCTACACCTACTTTATTTTCGGTAGATACAAAAGATTGATATTCTGGATTCCACTTCATCACCAACTGACTAAAGAAAATGGTAGAACCAAAACCTTTCTTAGGAATATCAAAATCGTCCGCTTTAAAAGCACCAATTGTCCGCGCCAACAAACGAGAGTCGTCGATCAATTCTGGCAAAGCTTTTTCAAAAGTCTTATTCTTTTTAAAACTGACATTTTGTGCATCAAAGCTACTTGACTTGATATCGTTAATCATAATCTTGATCAACTTATCTGGAATCACAAAATCAACCATTGCCATCAAATCCAATTTTACGGGAGGGGCAACGCCTGAACTATCGCCTGCTACTTTAAACTGAGTCGTAGCAACTCCCGCAGATTTAATCTTAACGTAATCCAAGCCAGAACCAATACTAAAAGTCCCTTCTGCCGTGACCGCACCGGTACGATTAGAAAAGGTCAATTTGTTTCCTCTAGCTGCTCCCGTAGCAATTTTCAAAGAGTCTCCAAAGATAAATTGATCCGCGGCTTTATCGTATTTGAATAAACCTTTTGATTTAACCGTTTCTTCTTCTTTTTCGATAATAAAACCAAATTCATCTTCCTCTTCTTCGTCTTTTTTCTTTTTCTTCTTCTTTTTCTTCGAATCTTCTGATTCTACCACCATTCCTTTTGCTTCGAGAATCACACGATCCTTTCTAAAGCTTAATGGCATCATTACGCTAGGATACAAATCAGCTGTTTGTTTACTCAAAAATAATCCCGTTCGCAAAGGCGAGCCATCATAATTTTTAGGTACATCGTATTCAATCGCTAAGTCATTTTTATCCGCTTCACTACTCACCGAAAACCATTGCTTCCCAACGAGTTTATCTGCATCTAAGCGAGCAAAACCATCAAATTGTAAGTTCTTAGATTTGGCGTTAAGGCTAATTTTTCCTCTAAACTCCGTTTTGTGATCAATGTAGAAATGGTCTTCTTCTTTCACTTCTCCCGTTGCGCGCGTTGCCGTTTCTTTGGTACTTGCGTTTCCTTTACCGATTCGCTGACCAATGATGTTCGCAAACTCAATTTCCTGCTTTTTATCTCCGATATTATATTCGTAAAACCCACTTGCTTCGTAAAGTTTCTTTCCTTTGACGTTGACCGTCGCTCGGTTAATGACGTGGTACTTACTTTTCGTATTTGCGATGATCTTCGCGTTGTTTAAGGTCGTCATGATACCTCCCGACTTAATTTCAACGTCGCCCGTCTCCGTATAAATCAAAGCGTCACAACTCTGGATAAAAGGCACGCCTCCAATTTTCAACTCATTATTTTTTAAATCGTAGAAGGCTGTTTTTCCTTGGTAGAATAAAGAATCCTGATTGGGGTCAATGGAGAGGAAGTTTCCTAATTTGTTTTCTTCGGATTGAAAGGTAATCGTTTCCTCTTTCATGTTCCAAGTAAACTCGTTGAGCGAGGTTTGATACTTATTATAAGGCATCGTCGTCATCAACGAATCAATATTCGATTTGAACCGACCAACTTGTTGATCAAAATCTACGTCGCACAATAAGTTCTCATTATCAAAGGCTAAATCATCAGAACCAAAAGTCCGGATTTTCAAACTCGCCGTATCTGCATAGGTTGAATAAGCTCCAAAAGAGAATAACTTCGATTTCATATTTGCCTTGTCCCAGTTGAAAAGACCATCGCCTTTCAAACCACCCGGCGTCAAAATCAAAGCACCTTTTAAAGTATGGTTGTTATCCTTGAACAACTCAAAAGGTTTTTCCTTTGTCCGAATGTACATACTATCTTTATAAGGCTTCCAGTCGATCTTTACATCCAAGCCTAAGGTCTGTGGATATTGTGGATTCCCCGTTCGATCTTCGTCCAAGTTAAATTGTTCCGCTGTGCTTTGAAAACGCTTTGGCTCAAATACAATATCCTCCGAATCAATCGAAGCACCAAGATAGGTCAAGTTTCCATTTCCTAAGAAACCTTTATTACTCAAAAATATCTTTCCTTTATAGTTTCCTTTACCCATGTAATTCGGGTATCCTTCTGCTGGCGTATTGGTTTCAAAACCAAAGGAATCATCGTCTTCTTGCAAAACGATTACTTCTTTAAACTTCGGAAAAATATTCGCAGAAATCATATTTCCTCGAAAGGTGAGATCGTCGCGCGTATATGCATCCAAACCATTAAAGTTGAACTTATCCAATTCAAAATAGAAGGAATCTCTTTTGTACGCACCATTTTTAGTCTCTTTGTAATCGTAGTAAACGTAAGAAGGACCCGTAGTATTATAAGAAGGGAACATTGGAATGTCTTCGTTGCCCGATTTATTGTTGGGTGCATCCACCAGCAAAACGCCGGTAGAATGTTCTATCCGAGAAGCGATAGAAACAGAAATCGGATCATCGTTTTTATCTTTAGCTTCCGTTGGAATAAAGAAATCCCAATACCGAACAGAATCTAGCGTAATTTCATTTTGATCATAATTGTAGTGAAAATCTTTTCCTTCGATGGTCGTATATCCTGCGAAGAGTTTACCATCAAATTCCATATTTCGATTCTTTTGCAAAATAACCTGATCGTTTGTTGGCTTCAAGGCTACCTTTTGGGTTTGACTGAACTCTACATTTTTAACATCATTGGTCATAATCGAATTGTCTTTCAAGGAAAAGACAGCATTCGTATCATCCGTTTTGGAAATAATTCGCAAATAATCAAAATCTACTTTTTTCTGACTCGCATCGGCGTAGTGTGCTACTTTATCTTTTAACTCCACCATTTCTTTGTCACTATCATAATCAACGAATCCTTTGGAAACTAAATCATACAACAAACTTTGAATACTGGAGACGTCGAACCGTGGATTAAGCTTTTTAGCAATCAGTTCTGCGGGTAGGAAGTTCGTTCCTTCTTGATCCGCCACCAACTTCATCGTCGCGATCGGATTAATGGTAGAAATATTTTGTAGTCGCTGGTAATCTCCTTCGTCAAAAAACTTCAAGGATTCGAAGGTTGCTTTTTTGCCCCCTTTACCGAAGCTCAAGCTCTTTTTACCAATGACGATAGAATCTCGGTTCATCAACCAATCAATATTTTCTGCGTCGATGTTGACTTGATGCAAAGAGTTAAAAAATGGATTTCGATCACTTCCCCGTTTTCCTCGATACAGGCTCAAATCTTTGTTGGCAATATCAAACTTCAAATTCACCGAAGGATGATAAATAGAATCTTGTCCGAAATAAATTGTAGATCGTACGCCTTTTCCAACAATCTTTTCTCCTTTCCGGATCACGAAAAGTTCCGAAGCTCCTCTATAAGCAACCTTATTATTTTGATCTCGAATCGAAATCCGTGCTTTCTTCACTTTACTACCAAAACCATATACTGTAGAACCATGCAAACGGAATCCACCTACGTAGGATAAGTCTCCTCCAATATTATTAATTGCGAGAATGCTATCTCTTGATTCAAATCGAGGATAGGAGCCTTCGGTTGCTTTATTTTGAGTTAAAATTTTATCGCGTAAGCTACCTACAATGATTTGATTCGGAAATAAGGCTGGATAATGTAGTTTGGCTTCTTTTACTTCGTAAAGGCTTTTATTGATTTCGAATTCGTATTCCCCCAGTTCGCAAAAAGCTTCCTCCCCTTTCTCTTCACTTTTCCAAATGGATTTTCCTCCTTTTCCTTTCCAAACCTTGGCAACGGGATAGAAACTACCACTCGTTTCGTGAATGATAATTGAATCCTTTTTCCGCTTGCCAATCAAATCTAGTTTTTGGTATTCAATCACGGGAACACCATTTTCATATTTGAGCGTATAATTCGCATTATTGGTATACCAAGAAACCCCCGATTTGGAATAACGCAAAGCCTTCTTTTGAAAAAAGTCGACCGAAAAACCAAGAAATTCCTGGTAGGGTTTCAATTTTCGGTTTTCAATCCCGCCCAAAATCTGATCTAAGATCTTATGCCAGCGAATGAAGTGCTCGCCTCCATTTTCGATGGTTTTCAAAACGAGTAGACAATCTACGTAGCGTAAAAAATAAGGAGATGCCTTCATCTTCAAACCGAGCATGGTATTACTCGTCGTACGAATGGTGCTGAGTTCGCCTTCCGTAAAGCTGCCCGCTTTGTATAAATCTTCGAAAGCTTCGAAAGCTGCTTCCATTTTGGATTGCTTACTGGAAGTCATGAATTTTTCAAACTGATCTATAAATTCACCAGAATCTGCCGAAAATTCAGTTATTTTTTGTGCTTGTACCAACGAAGTAGTTAGAAAAACCACCGAGAGGAGTATAAAAATTCTTTTCAACATGCTGTAATTTAAATTTTAGGTGATGAAGTAACCAGTTCTCTACTTCTGTATATTAAAGATTTAGCGCGACACCAAAGCCTAGCTAAAGCTTACTTATTTTTTAGCGCGACAAAATTATTTCTTTGTCAAAATTTGGCAAAGCCATTCGTTGCGACGCATAGAATTACTAATGATAAATCCGTTTTCTTTTGCCGTAGTTTCTACCAGTGTTTGATCTTCGATTCTAAAACCAGAAATCATTAGCTGACCATCCGTCACTAACATTTCATATAACGCTGGGAGAGAAGCCAAAATTACATTGCGATTGATATTCGCTAAAATAATCTCAAAGCCTTTTTCCGCCACTACTTTCAAATCTCCTTGAAGCACTTTAATATTGCGAATCTGATTGATTTCCGCATTTTCAAGGGTATTTTCATAAGAAGCTGCTTCAATGTCAATTGCCAAAATCGGATCTGCTCCTAACTTTGCCGCCAAAATGGCCAAAATACCCGTTCCACAACCATAATCCAAGACGTTTTTACCATTCCAATCTAACCCACGCATGGATTTAATCATGGAATAAGTCGTCTCGTGGTGCGCCGTTCCAAAAGCCATTTTAGGGTTAATGATCAACTCTTGTTCTACGGTCGCATTTCCTTCGTGGAAATCGGCTCTTACCAAACAAAAATCGTCGATTAAGATCGGTTTAAAGTTAGCTTCCCAATCTTTATTCCAATTCTGACTTGGCACTAGGGTTTTCTGGTAATCAAAAGGAAATTGCGCTTTTAAAGCTGATATTTCTGCTAATAGTTCGTCTTTTAATAATGCTTTTGGCAAATAAGCATGTAAAGCATTTTCCTGTTCCTCAAAACAATCAAAATCTAGTTGGCCCAAAAAAGCTAGCAAAATCTCGTATGATACTTCCGCGTTAGTAAATTCAAATTTGTAATAATCCATGTCAATCGTGTTTTCCGTGTATACTTATTGTAGCCAATCTAAACGAAGGCTATTGGTGCTAAATGAAATAGAAAGCCTTTTCGGCACGTAAAAGTAAAATGGTTCTTTGACAAATCCTGTGTTTTGGTCCGACAAAAAGAAAATCAAGGCTGCTGACGATCGTTTTTCGATTACTTTTTGACCGTTTAGCATTCCTTGCACTACGAATCGTGGGAAATCTAGCTGTATTTTAAGTAAATCGAACACAAGTTTACCTCGCCGACGAACTTACGCTATCGCAGCACTTCAATTGACTTAAGAATTTGGAATTTAGCAACATAAACTAAAAAACGAATATTCAATTAATACTCAATTCTAGCTTATTTGTGGGCTTTTGGATGGAAATCACAGTGGGCGAATGGGGGAAAACGCCGAATTGAATCAACTTTGGATAAATGTTACCGTGTAGTTAGAACGCTTATTTTTAGAAATTGTTTTCTTACAAACGAATCTATCCCGGTGAACAAATTTAATCAATTATTAGCAGATTATTACCAAGATTGACTAATTGTTCCGCAAACTATTCGTCAAATTGATATCATACCACAAAAAATCTAATGCTTACAAGGTTCAACATAATCTCCCTGAGTTTGTTCTAGTCATAATAGTACATCATTTTCACATTAAAGTAGCCTATGTATCACCCTTACCTCGATAGTATTTTAGTGATTTTTGCCTACATGACGCTTTGGTTTCTCATCGCAACGGCCAAGAAAGATAATAGTATTATTGATATCGCTTGGGGCTTAGGTTTTGTGGTAGTCGCTTGGTGGCAACATATTTTTTATCCACACCCACACTCTTTTGTACTGACCTTGATGGTTAGTTTGTGGGGAATTAGGCTCGGTGCGTATCTATTTTCGAGAAATTGGAATACCGAAGAAGATTGGCGATACCAAGAGATGCGCAAAAATTGGGGGAATAATGTCTTACTAAATGCTTACGTGCGGGTATTTCTCTTGCAAGGATTTTTAATGTATCTCATCAGCTTAGTCCTGCAACAGCAACCTGCTAATTTAGTGGCGCCTTGGCAATGGTCCTCGATCGTTGGTATTGTTATTTTTGGAATCGGTTTTTGTTGGGAATCAATCGCAGATTATCAATTACAGCAATTCAAGGCAAATCCTACCAATGAGGGTAAATTCATGACGGACGGCTTATGGCAATACTCCCGCCATCCTAACTACTTTGGCGAAATCCTGATTTGGTGGGGCATTTACCTCTACACGATTCCCTATGGCACGTGGTATATTTTCATCATTAGTCCCATTGTGATTACCTTCTTCTTACTCAAGGTATCTGGTATTCCGTTTTTAAAACGAAAACAAGAGAAAAATTCGAAGTACCAAGCTTACGTAGCAGAAGTTCCCAACGCGATTATTCCCAAATTATGGTAAGTTTCTAGTTAGATTACCCGTAAATTTCTTTCCGACTCGCTTTCAAGGTATCCATGAGTAAAGCCGTAACGGTCATTGGTCCCACTCCTCCAGGAACGGGTGTAATAAAGCTGCATTTCGGTGCCAC
>CALFBG010000195.1 GCA_937951685.1 uncultured Saprospiraceae bacterium
GATTAGAAACGAATCGACTTCGCTTACGAATGCTAAAAGTCTCCGATGTGGTGAAAGATTACGACGCAGTAATGTCTAGTATTAAACATTTACAAACAACAAAGCCTTTCGGTCCAACTCATCATTGGCCTGAGGATTTGAGCTTTGAACAAAACTTAATTGATCTAGGCTGGCATCAAAAAGAGTTTCAACGGAGATCATCATTTGCGTATACCGTCATGAATCTTGAAGAAAGCAAATGTCTGGGTGCCATTTATATCTATCCTTCCACTAATCCTAGCTTTGAAGCAATGGTCTTATTATGGGTAAGACAAAGTGAAATACAAAATGGCTTAGATCAGCATTTATTCGAATCGGTTAAGAAGTGGATTTCTAAAAAATGGCCATTTAAAACTGTTGCTTATCCCGGGCGAGAAATAAGTTGGGAGAAATGGAATTTATAATTTAGTACTTCGAACTTCGGTAAACCTACTTGTACTTTAACTTATCAATTTTAGCGATCATAAAAAAAGCGGTGTTCCATAAAGTATATACTTTCTTATTCGCTCAACAACAACAAGCAGATCATTCACGTTAACATCAATAGACAAAACGATATATCATCGTTGAAAATTATCAATCTAAATTAGAACGTTCAGGTAGTACAAAAACTTAATTAATAATGATTTTATTAGAAAAATATCAATTCGTCAGCTTCAAAATTGTGCTTGCCTTAGTTTGCATATTAATGTTCGAAAGTTGTGATAAAAGTTGTCGAAATGATGACTGCCCCGCCAATCAAGTTTTTCTTAAATTTGAGGTAGTTGATACTTTAGGCAGAAATTGTGTAACTATTAATCCTGACTTGGAATCCTTTCTGTTATCTTCTAATGACTTCAATCAAGATGATGTGGTAGTCATTAGAACGGGCGATTTGGGCTTAAAGATCAAATCCGACATTAAAAAATATCTTATCAAATATAGTGAAATGGATTCAATAATATTGGATTTAAACAGTCAGGAAATGACCGTAACTTGTTGTGACAAGAATATTGATGTATTGCTTGACTATGAGTTGACGGACAGCAGTACAGACAATATGGTTTGTTCCAATTGTGTGTTTTTCGAATTGTTAATTCCCAGTTGTGATTGAACTTGATTCACAAGAAACGATAAAAAATCCACGACTATCCTTAGTGTCCAACTTCCCTTACAATTGAATATTAAATTGAGCCACTATTGGTTCAGGAATCAAATCCGGATTGTCGTTGATCATTTGTCGAATGTCAATTTCTATACCTCGAGACATGGTGGTGATTGGAATATCGTTACCATTGCCTTCAAAAGGATTCTCCGTAGTTTCCCCGATACGTTCCATCGTATGAAAAATCCAAGAAATAATAACGGTAAACGGCACGGCGAACCAAATAAAGTAGTTTCCAACGTATTCTACTACCGCATGGATAGGACTCGAATGTACCTTCATGTGTTCTTGAATCGCTTGTACGACCATCATGCCTATTTCCTCAAATTCATGCATCATGCCAAGTGGTAATAGAATGATAAATATCCAAACAAAAAGATAATTTAATGTGGCAAATTGTCGAGGATATGGGAAGTTTTTAATTCGTTCCACCTTGCCTTGTAAAGTAAAAAATTCTGTTAGCATATTTTGCATTTCCATGTGGCGGAAATTGTCAATTAAGCCCGCTTCCTTCAACTTGTTTAAGTGACGAGATTGCAGATTCAGACAAGCGCCTTGCTTATTTTTTTTGCTTAAAACTTCTTCTTTTTCAGTCTCAGAAATATACCCGTCAAGTTCCTCCGCTAGGGAATACTTCCATTCTCTAACCTCTATTCTTGACATATATTCCTGATCCGATTTATGCGACTTACTGACTTCCCAAGGTTTATGTTGTCTAAGTGCATGTCTAAGGCTGGTCATCCACGCAACATGCCGCATAACCATCTCTTTTCTAATTTTAAATAATTCCTCTTCCGGTAATGGATTTTCAGTATGTTCATTAGAAATAAAATCGTTTAACATCAAGGTGAAAGATCGAGAACCATTAACAATGCCGCCGTAAATTTTTCTTGCCTCCCACAACCTATCATAAGAAGCATTATTTTTAAAACTTACGATAAAAGCAACGGCTGTTCCTACTACACCAATGGGCAACCAGGGAAGATGAAGCCAGTATAGCCCGAGTCCTTTATATAGAAAAACCGGAATGACGCCAAGGATTATAAATATATAAATATCTCTTCTCGTCCATTTTATCATGCCCCATAAGGGAAATTTTCTTTTTATATACATAACTGTAGGTTTAGTATTTTGTACTGAATGGTTTAAATTACAGTGTATTAAACAACTTGACGGTAAAGTTAATTATATCGAGCAAACTTTCATTCGTTTTTATTTTTCGGATCAAATATAAAAGTATTATCTTAAATTGTGAGGGAGATCTTTCCTTTGGGGATGAAATAGCATTAGGAGGTTTCCGAGGGTTTGGAAATAGTACTGGAATTGAACAAGAAATGAGCGCACGCTATGAGAAATTCAGAAAAAGAAATTAAAGGCGAGGTCTAACTTGTAGGCTTGAAAAAATAAGCTAACGGAAAACACCAAGAATGGAAGAAGATAAAATTTTAGATGATCAGCTTAGAGATACGGAAAGAGATTGGTATGAACCGGTAAGCTGGTGGGAAAAACGTAGACTTTTATATAATTTTATCTTCGTCGGCGTAATCTTATTAATAATGATCGCTTTTAGAGTAGGAGTGGAGCTTTACGGCATTTCAGATGCCCTAATTGATACGTTGATTGTTGTGCTGATCGCCAATGCATTTTATACTGTTGGCTGGGGACTTGAAATTATGGTTTCCTATTATTTTCCAGCAATGCGCTTTAGCCCAACGGTAAGAATGATACTTTATCTATTAGGAACTTTGTTTTCAGTAAGTTTAGCATGGATGTTTTACTCCATTACTTTGAGTAGTTACGAATAGCACTTTACGGTACATCGAAGCATCGAAGTTGTTTAAAAACTCGAAAAAGAGCTTCAATTTGCCTGCCGGCAGCGGCAGGTTTGAATAAAAAACGCTGCTTACTTGCGGGAAGGCAAAGCCTTTCTCAACTGCTTTTAGAATTATTAAACAACTTCATATTAAAAAATGAAACAAGCAATCAAAGTATTCACAATTTTATGGTGTGTTTGCCAACTGACTGCCCTTAACGGACAGCAAACTGAATTGGATACTGTTTTTGTTAAAAAAAGGGTAGGGGAAAATGAATTTGAGATGGATACTTTATTTATTGACGGTGGACTGAGTTTTCCCCAAGTGCTTACCGGAACGACTTTCCTTCCTTATTCTGAAAAAATGATTGGACTCTTAAATAAAGGATTATCACCGATCAGTTTTAAAATAATTGACGAATGCGATGACAAAATCGACCCAGAGACCTTCAAGGATTATCCGAAATTCAGCGCAGTTTCGAGGACTTCGAACCAACTGACCATAGCGGTTTCGATTGTGGCCAATTGTTGTCATAATTTCTTGGGCGAAGCAGAGGTCATCGGAACGGATACCTTAAACTTAGTTTACACCGCTTATGGTGGATTTTGTGCTTGCCGCTGTTGTTTTACAATAGCATATACTTTTGATACAAGGCTGGAAGAACGCTATCAAATTTTAAAATACGTCACAATCAATGGTAGTAAAACGGTTGGACAAATAACTCCAAAAGAATAAAAGCTGCTTATAGGCTTGTAATTCTAATCGCGTTCAATGCTCAAAAAAATAGTTTTAATCTTCTAATTTTATGTCCAGAAAAAAATGCGCTTCGATCGAGGAGGTCGATCAGCAAAAATTACGGGAACAAATTCAAAATCTGCAAGCCGAGTTAGCAGCGATCGAAAAGGAAACCCAAAACTTTGAAGCCTTACTTCAGACGCAGCTTAGCGATTTGATTGTAGAAGAACAAGAGTTATTTATTTTATATAAAAAAATCAAAAAAGCCAAAAAGGCCAAGCGATTAGCACAAAAAAAACGCGGTAAAAATTACAAGGAACCGAAAGGATTACAAATGCTTCCTCAACAGGAGAAGAAACTTCTTCCCCCCGAACAACAACAGGAGAAAAAAAGATTATACCGAGAAGCCATCTTGCATATTCATCCCGATAAATTTTCCACGAACGAAAAAGAAACGGATCTCGCTACGGAACTTACAAGCCGACTCATTGAAATTTACCAGACGGGCAGCTTGGAAACTTTACGAGCTTATCATACGCACATTTTTAAAGGAAATACCGGCATTAAGCTAACTGCGGTAGCGGCTACCATAAAGACTTTCCCCAAAGATAATTACCTGCAACAAGAAATAGAACGAATCACAAAAGCGATTCAGTTAGCAAAGGCTCATCAACTCTATCAGGTTGTTACCGAGTACGAAGATCCGTTGTCTTTTGTGCAGGAATTAAAAGATTATTATGAAGATCGAATCTTGAAATTGAAAAAAAGAACACGGAAAGGGCTTTGACATAACTTCATAATATTACGCCGCATTTTGATTACACCGTGTATTAAATGCCATACTTTAGCAAAATGAATTCAGGAAAAACAGTTTTAACCATCGGAATCTTAGCCCACGTAGATGCGGGAAAAACCTCCATTACCGAGCGTTTCTTGTATCAGTCGGGAGCAACTAAATCGCTGGGTAGTGTCGATAAAGGTTCGGCGATTACGGATGGATTGACGATGGAAAAAAGTAGAGGCATTTCCATCAAAGCGTCCGCGGTTACTTGCTCTTGGGGCAACCACCTCATTCAGTTGATCGATACGCCCGGGCATATTGATTTCTCCGCGGAGGTAGATCGCTCACTTTCGATTTTGGATGGGGTAATCCTAGTGGTTTCCGCCAAGGAAGGCATTCAAGCGCATACGCTTAATTTATGGGAACGCTTGATGGAACGAAAGCTACCAGTGCTCATTTTTTTTAATAAAATAGATCGAGCGGGCGTAGACGCAGAACAGGTTTTTTTAGATTTTGAAAAAGACTTGGGTGCCAAGCTTTTTGCCTTGAACTATCCGGATTTATCCGATCCAGAAAACCCAAAACTATTATCGTTTACCGACAGTACTAATGAGGTAGATTCGACGATCCTTGATCACTCAATGGAGAACCTTGCAGATTGCGACGAAGCTTTTCTCGCCGATTATCTCGACGGAAATACTGCCGACTTAAAACAAATTTTGGCGAAAGCAATACAATACTTAAAAACGGGTTCGTTTTACGCTGCGCTCTTTGGAAGTGCCAAATTAGGCTTAGGTATTGAAGCCTTATTAAATCGTATTACCAGCTTGATTCCTCCAGCTAAAACTTATGATTCAACTGCTGCCGCTAAAGTTTTTAAAGTTAGGCTACACGAAAAAAAAGGAAGATTAGCGTACCTGAAATCTTACGGTAGTGTTCTAAAAAGTAAAGATTTGATTTACTCGCAAGCCTTGGAAAAAGACATTAAAATTAATCAGCTCTTTAAACCAGAATTGGGCAACTTAACACAAGTAGCGGAGTTGCATCCCGGAGAGATCGGTATTGCCACCACTTCGGATCCGATACTTGCAGGAGATGTTTTGGGCAGGGAGGATCTTACGGATCCTTATGCAAAAATCAGTGAAGCGGTGCTTGGCGTGCAAGTGGTCGCAACGGAGGAAAAAGACTATCAAAAACTAGGGGAAGCCTTAGCAATTCTTAACGTGGAAGATCCGACCTTAGATTTTAGATGGTTTAAGGAAGAAAAAGAGTTTCACTTAAAAATATTAGGGCCAATTCAAACCGAGGTACTCAAAGATAGCTTGCTCCAACGTTGGAATATTGCCACAACATTTCTCCCACCCAAAGTGATTTATAAAGAAACACCCGCTACGACTGCGGAAGGCTACGTACGATACTGGATGCCGAAACCTTGCTGGGCGATAATGACTTTCTTAATTGAACCGGCGCCTTTGGGCAGTGGCGTTTCCTTTACTTCTAAGGTAAGAACGAGTGACATTAGCAACAAGTACCTCAACGAAGTCAAGCGAGCCATTCCTTGGTCGCTGAAGCAAGGTATTCATGGCTATGAAGTCACAGATTTATCCATTAGCTTGCTCGAAGGCTCCGAACATACCGTTCACTCCAACCCCGGCGATTTTTTATTGGCAACTCCAATGGGCATACTCCGAGGATTGAAAAATGCAGGGTCAGATCTTTTAGAACCGATGTACGCTTTTGAAATCAAAGCCAATCAACAATTTTTAGGTGCCGTTGCGAGTGATTTAAATCAAATGCAAGCGCAGCTCGATTCCCCCGTTTTCGACCATGATTTTTTTACCTTGAAAGGTCGCGTTTCGGTCGCTGCTGCGATGAATTATGCCATAAAATTTAATGGAACCACTTCTGGACTGGGACGGTTAAAACTAAGGCTAGATGGCTATCAAAAAACGACGACTACGGAAGATAAAATTCGAAGCTACAAAGGAGTTTCGCCTTTAGATGAATCGCAGTGGATCTTGCATCGGCGTGGTGCTTTTAAAGCGGAGGAACGGTGAGTTGTTTGAAGCTAGATTAGCGGGTGGAGTAAATTTCAAGAAAATTAGAAATGTGATTTTTT
>CALFBG010000196.1 GCA_937951685.1 uncultured Saprospiraceae bacterium
GCATAATCTTTTGTCCTTCATTTGCAAAACCTAAAAACGGCAAACTCAATAGCGCTACACTAAGGCTAATTTTCCGCCAATTTATTTTGCTAGAAACTGTTTTTTGTAGATACATAAGTTAAGGATTTAGTCCATAAAAAATCTTTCGAATTTCAAATTAAGGCGAGTCCCACAACAAAAATTAGTTTAAAGTTGAAATCCCTTGTTTTATCGTTCAAACTCATTTTTTTGTTAAAGACGATCTGATTTCCTTCCAAAATCTTGCAAAAATCTATCTTTGTAGTCGTCAATTCTTTTAACCGCTTTCGCTCAAAGTTTTTCAACCTCAACAAAAAAAAACAGCCATGAAAAGTTTTATTGTAGACGCTTTCACCAACGAAATGTTTAAAGGCAATCCAGCCGCAGTTTGTCTCGTGCCACAAGCATTGCCGAAAGCACAGATGCAAGCAATTGCACAAGAGTTTAATTTATCAGAAACGGCCTTTGTGCAAACGACGGCACAAGATGGTGTTTATCATATATGTTACTTCTCTCCGAAGATGGAAATTCCACTTTGCGGGCACGCCACTTTAGCTTCCGCAAAAATTATTTTTGACCAAACGGAACATTCCGTCATTCACTTTATCACCACCGAAAATTTAAAACTCACCGTCAAAGCGAGCGGCAAACAATTGGTCATGGAATTTCCCACCTACGAAACGCGACCAATGGCTGCACCACCTGCCCTACTTTCCGCCCTAGGCATTGAGCGAATCAACAATTCCGTTTACAACCAAGAAACCAATATTCTCCTGCTAGAAATTGAAAGTACCACCGACCTCGCGGAACTCCAACCCGATTTCAACGCCCTCGCACAATCCCACGACAAGATCAACGGCGTACTCGTCACCGCCAAAGCTGACAGCGAAGCCTACGATTTTCATTCTCGTTATTTCTGGCCTTGGAGTGGTGGAGACGAAGATCCGGTGACGGGCGCAACACATACTTTTCTTTGTCCGTACTGGGCAGCACGCATCCCGAAGCAGCATTTCAAATCTTTTCAAGCCTCGGCACGAACGGGATTCATGGAACTGGAGCTTATCGGTAATCAAAAATTACTCCTCAAAGGAGAAGCCGTTATTGTTTTGCGCGGAAACTTAAGCCTGCCACAACAAGAAATCTAAATTCCCTTTTTAGCGCCAAGCTAAATAGAGAAGTTTGAAATTATTGCTTATTTTGGGGCAAAACTTTAAATCTGCGACTTATATTTTGAAGGAAATTAGAAGTATTATTCAGGCCTACGCGCATATTGATTTTCAGCAAGAGCAAGTTGCCTTGGCTTCGGTCGTGAACGTGGAAGCATCCTCGTACCGGAGAATTGGCGCACGGATGTTGGTGCGGAGCAATGGTTTGTGGATTGGTGGAATTAGCGGTGGTTGTTTGGAAGGAGATGCTTTGAAACGATCGCAAAAAGCCATTTTTAAAAACCAAGCCTCGAAAGTCGTCTACGATACGATGGACGACGATAGCAATCAGATTGGTGTAGGCTTGGGTTGTAATGGTAAAATTGAAGTGTTGTTTACGCCCATTGATCCTAGCGATCCGAATAATGAAATTAACTTGCTTAAAAAAATTAGCACCGCCGAACAAGCTTCCATCTTAGTAAAAATCATTGACGCGCCCGAACAAGCTTCTTTATTGGGCAGGCATTGCTTGGTTACTCCAAATACTCCAATCTCAGATTTTGCAGCAATTGATCCTACCCTACTCGCTGGTTTCATTGAGACAACCCAACAAAAAAAGAAACCTCGGATCTTTCATTGTCAAAATAAAAATCAGCAACAACTCAAATTGCTCATCGAGTATATTCGTCCGGAGACGAGGCTGGTAATTATTGGCGATAATTATGATATTCAGGCGATGCTCGGCATTGCGACGGAAATGGGCTGGGAAACGATCGTCGTTGGCAAACAAAAGAAAATACCCAAATCCGTCTATCAACAAGCCAAGCAAGTCCTTCCCTACGAAGCAGTCGAACAAATTAAAATTCACGATTACACTGCGGTGCTACTCATGACCCACGATTATCATTTAGACCAACAAATGTTAGCCATTTTTATCAAAAAAGCCCCCAGCTACCTCGGGATGCTCGGTCCCAAAAAACGCTTACTCAAAATGCAGCAGGAATTGCAGAACGATCAAATTGAAAAGCTTTCGTTTCTCTTCAGTCCGACGGGCTTAGAAATCGGCGCGGAGTCTCCACAAGAAATTGCCTTATCCATTGCCGCAGAAATTGTCGCCAGTTTTCGGGATAAACCCGGTGGTTCTTTGCGAAATAAAACGGGCACGATTCACCTCCGAGAGTAAAACTTATTTTCAACTTCAAATTCTTATCTAATTTAGCAACTTAGCAGCACGAAAGTTGTTCTCCATACATTAACTACACTGTAACGATCAGAAACTACTCATGGATTCACTTACTCAAATTGTTTTAGGCGCAGCGGCGGGCGAAGTTGTATTAGGCAAAAAGCTAGGCAACCGAGCGATGGTCTGGGGTGCAATCGGCGGCACCATTCCCGATTTGGATGTACTCGGCAAATTTTTCTTATCCAATATTGACAACCTCGCTTTTCACCGGGGCATTAGCCATTCCATTACGTTTAGCGTGGTGGGTGCGATTATTTTGGGTTGGGTGGTCAACTATATTTATAAAAGTCATTATCATAAATGGATTGCTTCCTTTTTCAAAGTCATGGCGGCCATTTTGGTCGGATTTGCCTTGGATTTTGTGTTGCAACGCTTTTTTCCTGGCAATTATGTTCCTACGATTATGCTGGCAACGAGTCTTGCGGCGATCTGCTATTTTAGTATCAAACGCAGCTATTTTGCGGGGAATTGGACGGCGCCGGAAGCGAGTGTGCGGGATTGGCAATGGCTATTCTTTTGGTCTTTGCTGACGCATCCGATCTTGGATTGTTTTACGATGTACGGGACGCAGTTGTTTGCGCCGTTTGCAGATACGCGGGTGGCTTGGAGTACGATTTCGGTGGCGGATCCTTTGTACACGCTGCCCTTTTTGATTTGTTTGATTGTGGCAGCTTTTAAGCCGAAGACTTCGCGGAGTCGGCGCGTTTGGAATTATGCGGGGATTGCCTTGAGTTCGCTGTATATGCTTTTCACCGTGTTTAATAAGCAGCACGTAGATCGTATTTTTGCGGATAGTTTGGCGCGGCAAAATATTCCGGTGGAACGTTTTATTTCCAATCCTTACATTCTCAATAATATCGTTTGGACTTGCACGGCGGAAACGGCAGACCATTTTTACCAAGGTCAATATTCTTTGTTTGATGAGGTGGACGTTAGTTTCACGAAGCTGGAGAAGAACCACGATTTGTTGAAAAACTTGGATAGTGATTACACTTTGCAAACGCTCCGCTGGTTTAGCAACGACTTTTTCAATGTCTTGAAAACCGAAGAAGGTTATCATTTTAATGATTTGCGCTTTGGTACTTTTTCGGGAACGGGCAATGGGCGCGACGATTTCATTTTCCGCTTTCGCTTAATTGATCAGGGGGAAGATGGATATTACATGGAAGAGGCGAAAGGTGGTCCGCCAGAAGGCACGCAGGACAAGATTTTTAGCTTGCTTTGGGAACGGATTAAGGGGAAGCAGCAGTAGGTTTTTATTATTACATTATTATTCGGGAAGCCGGAAAAGGAACGGAGCAGGGAATGCTTGAGGGTTCTTTTTCGGCTTTTTGTTTTTTTAGGGTTATGGTGGGGCTTAACGGATTATGATTTCCTTAGTCACTTAAACTCAATATCTCTGGATAGAGAACTGCACACTTCCGTCTTAACGG
>CALFBG010000197.1 GCA_937951685.1 uncultured Saprospiraceae bacterium
TGGTGCTGATGTCATCTCAATGTCTTTGGGTGGCCCCAGCATGGGCAGACCTCAGCGCGCTTATCAAAAAGCGATCGACTACGCCAACAAGGCAGGCGCCATCGTTGTCGTTGCAGCGGGCAATAGCAATGGAAATGCAAAAGACTACGTTCCTGCGAGTTTGAATAATGTAATTACGGTAGCAGCGATTGACGAAACGATGAATAGAGCTAGTTTTTCTAATTATATCTCTGATGTAAAAATGGGAATTGCGGCGCCAGGTGTCAATATCTACTCTACCCTTCCGGGCAATAAATATGCCGCACAGAGTGGTACTTCGATGGCTACACCTTACGTCGCAGGCTTGGTTGGTTTACTAAAAAGTATCAAACCTGAATTGACCACCAAAGAAGTTTATCAGGTTTTAAATCAATCGGGGCAACAGAGTAAAACGCCAAAAGCAACGGGCGCTATCATTCAACCTGCCGCAGCGGTAAAAGCTATATTGAAATAAAGAAATGCTAATTGGCATATTCAAATTGAAAAGTACCGGAATGATCTGTTTCGTGTGCCGCTTCTGCTGTCACTTCTATAGGATTGGTTGCTTCCACTTTGGAAGAAGTCTTATCAATGAATCGAGTAGAATCAATTGGTGTAGCGAGTAGCTGTTCTGCCGCTTTAAAAAATAGTTTTGTCAATCCCTTGGGTTCCTTTTCTTTGAAGGCACGATGATAAGAAAGCAGCTGATAAATGGGTTTTATTTTCTCGAGTATCCCAAATTTCTCCCCGTAAGCAATACCATACTTTTCTAAAATATTTTTAATACAATAATTTGGTTTTGCCAATTCTCTTTTGCCATCTTGGTTCACCAAAATACTATAGATAATTTTAGCACTCGCAAATGGGAATAATACTCCTTTCACTCCGTGATATTTCGCGGCTTGTACGATCGTTTGTTGATCGGAACCTTGTAGGACGGAGTACAATTTCTGGTACATCAAGCGTGCTCCTAAATGATAATGGTGCATGGCTTGTTCCTCAATCAGGGATCTCAAATAATCAGTATAGCTCGGTTTAGCCGCTTGATCAATTAAACTACAGCCAAGTGTTTTGTCCAATTTAGCCAGTTGCTCCTCATATCCATTCCTTGGAAGGCTGAATCTTTTTTTATGTAAGAAAGATAAAATACGAATCGCCATTTTTGTAAAGCTATCTTTCCGGTAAGCACCATACCGCTTTAAGTACGCAACGTAATCTTCTGAGAGTCCCGACGCAAACAACTCCTTAGCATGTTGTCCGTGCACCAGCATAATATGCTGACCATATGCTTGAACAACAGCGTTCAATTCATTATAAAATTTAGGCGAATCGATTCGATCAAATAATTGTCCTTGTAAAATCTCTTGCGAAGCAGTCTTTCGATTGGGTTGCTCCACCGTTAATATTTGTAAGGGAATCCCAAGCTGATTAGCCATCGTTTTTGCACGTTTCATTTTTTGGGTAGCAACTTTCTTTTCCTTTTTCGTTTGTAGAAATACTGCGACAAAGTCAAGCTCGTGCACTTGCATCAGTTTAGCTAAAAGCACTGTGTTTGGACTTCCTGAAAAAAGCAGAATAATTTTTTCAGTTGCTTTTTTTCGTGCTAGACAAGCGAAGGTATCGTTTAAGTCTGCTTCAACTTCTTTCGTGTATTTATCAATTTTAGGTTTTGTAGCAAGGTCTTGAAAGAGCTTGGCTTCCGCAAAACCTTTTACCGAAATACTCAACATCGTCGCGGGTTTTAACTTATCCAAGCCTCGAACAAAAGTTCGTCCTCCAGTACAATATCCATGCTTCTTCCAGTACGCATATTCTGCTCTATTTTTCTCAATGGGCAAACCGGATTGTTCCAGTAGCCAAAGATAATCGTCCGAGATATAAATGGTACAACCAATCTGAATTTTATATATCCTAAACCCACCTGTCAAATCGGTAACGAGACAAATCCGATCTTCTTTCTCTTCGATGCTGAGCCAATTTCCTTTCAAATCAGTCGTAAGGTTTTGAGCTAAAAAGGTTTTATACCCTATTTCATCAAAGTTAAGAGGAAAACCAAATATAAATTGATTGCCTTGATTCGCAACGGGAGCGGTTGTGAGGTGAATATCGACGGTATATTCTCCGTATTTCTTTTTGAGTTGAAACATATGCACCTATTTTCTATTGGCGAAGAAATTTAAAAATCCAACTGCTTACACAATCTTTATTCAAAAGTCTTCCATTGAAATAATTTAAACCAAAATTGCTACACCCTGATTATTGGATCACGGTGTATTACATTGATCCATTAAACAGCCTCTCTGTCTAGGATCAAGTATACATTTACTTGGAATGAGCAACGGTAGTTTATGGGCATAGTTTCTCGAAAAAAGCACAAAGGAAAGTTACTCGGAAGCGTACGTCTTTTGGGTAATAGCTATGGTAAAGGAAAACCTAGCTTAAAAGTTGATTCCCACGAAAAGAACTTCTGTACAAAGATGGATTTTCTGTCTTCCGAAAAGGAGAAGATACTTACATGATTTCGAAGTAAGAAAAGATATAAAGACCTCTTTTTGTTAAAAAGAGAGGTACTGCCACTTCCTACTTAGCTTATCATACATGAGTAAGTAAAATCAATTTCTTCTTTTGCGCCTATTTCTTTTTATCGAAAAATTAGGTGCAAGTATTATTCCAATCCATCACAAATAATGAGGGAATTTAATGGGCGAGTTATTTTGTAGTCTTATTGCTGTCACAAAAAGCTAGATTCTGCTAAGCATCATTTTTTAGATTGCCTTAGTATTGAAATAAATGTTTTCGGGTACGACTAAATGTGTATTTACAATAGATTTATAATATCATGGAGAAAGTTATCATCTAACGATGAAACTTTCTCCTTTTCTATGCTATGAAGTCATTTTAGCGGAGTAAGGTAACATCTCCTTTAAACAAGATTACTTCTCCGTCTGTAAATTCTACCTCTGCGTAATAGGCAAATACGGCGGGATTCATCAGTTGCCCATCTAAGCTTCCATCCCACCCGATTGCTGGATTATTCGGCAAGAAGTTACTCGCCTCATAAACTAACTCTCCCCAACGACTAAATACTTGGAAGGTATTAATTTTTTCGACGCCTTTTCCTGCGTAAATTGTAAAGAGGT
>CALFBG010000198.1 GCA_937951685.1 uncultured Saprospiraceae bacterium
TTGTTGGCGTAGTCGATCGCTTTTTGATAAGCGCGTTGAGGTCTGCCCATACTGGGGCCACCCAAAGACATTGAGATGACATCAGCACCATTATCTGCTGCTTCGAGGATACCACTAACAATTGTTTTCTGAGTGCCGCCACCAAAATTATTTAAAACTTTAATGCTTGAAATGGTGACAAATTCGTTGTTCTTAGAAAAAGAAGCAATTCCTTTTTTATTATTAGAAACCGCGCCGGCAATCCCTGCACAGTGCGTTCCGTGTCCTTGTCCATCACGATCATATTTAGATTTGACAGACTGATAATTTGCGGCTAAATCTTCGTGGGTAGCATCAACGCCTGTATCCAGAATAAATATTTTAGCTTTGCGATTAGGCTTTACATTTTTTTGACTCAGTAGGCTATAAAGTTGATCCATTTTCATAGCATCAAAGCCCCAAAGTTGTTCTACTTGCGGATCATTGACTTTATAGTTTCGTTTAGATTTCAAGGCAGAAACCGCTTCTGTGGGATCGAGTTGAACGACTTCATTAGGTTCTACCCAATCTAAGACGCCACTGTTTTGTAGGGCGAGTTCGATTTCGGCAAGCGCGCCTTCGTGTTGGTCAGGAACGTTCACCACAAAATAATCATCTAGTTCCGTGATCTCTTTTTGCTTCATTGAAAAAGCAGGGGTTAATTTCAAATCATATTGTTGAATCAAAGCGTCCATTTCTTTTAGCTGGTGAGATTCGCTAAGTTCAACCAAAAATTCTCCCTTTTTATCTACTGGACCATAAGTTTGAGTAGATTCTCCCTCCATTAAGCTATTCACCATGTAGTTTTGATAAGAAAAACTAAAGACTCCAAACAGTAAGAACAACATTCCAAAAAACACCAATTTGTGTTTTCTAAAAAAGTTGAAACCCTGACTGACTAAGCCTAAGACGAAAAGATCTCGACAAAGTACGAGTAGTTTTTGCGAAAAGTCGGCTTCTGAAAAAGCCAAGGAGAAGGTATAAACGAAGAAACCGCCCAGAAAGAGCTTACTCATCATTGCACTCATTTTGCGATTATCTTTGTAATAAAACCATAAGATAAGCCCTAGTAAACTCGCAAAATAACTGATTGGATATAAGGTAGTAAGCATAAGATTTAGATTTTGGTAAATGCGATGGATTGTTATTAGCTATTAGAATGCTTTTTTACACTAGATATTGCTCAAAGCAGCTTCTCGAAACGAAAGAAAGACTCACAAAAGTAATCGGAGGTTTTCCTTTTCCTATCAATTTAAGCAGATTTTTGCAAAAAAGATGGATTGATAGATGAAGGAAGGAAATTTTTCGATGAAATCGAATCGGAGGTAGTAGCTTAAATCTCGCTCTCGGATCGAAAGAAGTCTGGGAAAAGACGATTTGACTAAGTTTTGCAGCTTAATTCGTATTTTATGTGAACTTTTGTTTTTTATTAAGCATTCTAGAACTAGCGAATGGTAAAAAGAATTTTTATTTTTGCAGCGAATTGAACTGGTATTCATTTTGCACAAGCGGATAAGCAGGTAAATTTCAAACTTGTGCAAGCTGAAAAATCAGGTACTTCTGAGTTTTGAATAATATTGAAGTTATCTCATAATGACTTCATTCACAAAAATTAACTTATGTCAGATAAAATAGAACACGTAAAATGTTTGATTATTGGTTCCGGTCCTGCGGGCTACACCGCGGCAGTCTACGCGGCTAGAGCAAACCTCGCTCCGGTATTGTACACGGGACCAGAGCCCGGTGGACAATTAATGATTACCACGGACGTAGAAAATTATCCTGGTTACCCTGACGGTGTCATGGGACCTCAGATGATGGATGATTTTAGAAAGCAAGCGGAGCGTTTTGGTACGCAAGTACGCATGGAAAAGATTGTAAAGGTAGACTTTTCGGGACCAGTGCACAAAGCTTGGGGAGAGAGTGGTAAAGAAATTCATTCGGATAGCATTATTATTTCTACGGGAGCGAGTGCCAAATGGTTAGGCATTCCCTCGGAACAACGGTTGATGAATAAAGGCGTTTCTGCTTGTGCAGTTTGCGATGGTTTCTTTTTCAAAGGTTTGGAAGTAGCGATTGTAGGGGCAGGAGATACGGCGGCGGAAGAAGCGAGTTACCTCGCCAAACTTTGTCCTAGAGTTCATATGTTGGTTCGTAGAGATGAAATGCGCGCGTCTAAAATTATGCAAAAAAGAGTGATGGATACCGAAAACATCACAATCCACTGGAATACGGAAACGGACGAAATTCTGGGCGAAGAAGAAGTTGAAGGCGTACGCGTAATTAATAATAAAACGGGCGAGAAGTCAGTCATTCCAGTAAAGGGTTTTTTCGTGGCCATTGGTCACAAACCCAATACGGGGATTTTCAAAGATTGGTTGAAGATGGATGAAACGGGCTACTTAATTACACAACCCGATTCTAGCAGAACGGACGTAGAAGGTGTTTTTGCCAGCGGAGATGCACAAGATAAAATCTATCGACAAGCTGTAACGGCTGCGGGAACAGGTTGCATGGCTGCCCTAGATGCAGAGCGTTACTTGACCGAAAAAGAAATCATTTAAGGAATAGATTGATTTCGAGATCAATCAAAAAATAAAAGTGTACATGACCTAAGCGGGTGGTGTGCACTTTTTTTATAGTCTTCCGGTACAAATGAGAAAGATTAAGTACGGATTAATAGGAGTGGATACTAAGTATTTTATTAAAAATCAAAAGGATATGAAATTCTTTCCTTATTTTCGCAATCATTCCGTTAACTGGAATGATTCCTGTACTAGCAGGTATTTTAAAGCACTTCATTGCCAAACGGAATGATTGCGTTTCAAACCGCTTTGAAGTGCGAACAGGATTCCTAATCAACCAATAAAATCAAATGTTTAATAGCAGTGCTTTGGAAGCATGCTACGGACTCATTTTTGTGTTTTGCGTATTTTTAACTTAAGTGCTCAAAACTAATAACCTAAAAAAAATTATCAATGTCTTCTACAGTGGTCAAAAAATTTCCCGTCGGTGTATTGCATGGGGATCAAGTTACAGAACTTTTAAATTATGCGAACCAAAACAAATTTGCCTTACCGGCAGTGAATGTAATTGGTACAAATTCGATCAATGGTGTTTTGGAAACGGCAAAGGCGATGAATTCTCCCGTAATTATTCAATTCTCTAATGGTGGTTCGAGCTACTTCGCGGGTAAATCTTTATCCAACGAAGGACAACAAGCTGCTGTTTTTGGAGGAGTTTCTGGAGCAATGCACGTCCATACAATGGCGAAAGCTTACGGCGTAACGGTCATTTTGCATACGGATCATTGTGCTAAAAAATTGTTGCCTTGGATTGACGGTTTGCTAGATGCGGGAGAGCGATTTTACAAAGAAAGAGGCTATCCGTTGTATAGTTCCCACATGATCGATTTATCGGAAGAGTCTTTAGAAGAAAATATTGAAATTTGTGAAAAGTACCTCAAGCGCATGGCTAAAATTGGAATGACGCTAGAGATAGAATTAGGGGTAACGGGAGGAGAAGAAGATGGCGTAGACAATACGGACATTGATAGTGCTCGCTTGTACACACAACCGGAGGAAGTAAGCTATGCCTACGAAAGATTAAGCAAAATCAGCGATCGTTTTACCATCGCAGCAGCCTTTGGAAATGTACACGGCGTTTACAAACCGGGTAACGTTTCTTTACAGCCGATCATTCTGAAAAACTCGCAGGAGTTTGTCAAAGAAAAATTCAAAACGGGAGATAATCCAATCAACTTCGTTTTTCACGGTGGCTCTGGTTCTACTCGGGAAGAAATCCGCGAAGCAATTGATTACGGTGCTGTCAAAATGAATATTGATACCGATATGCAGTGGGCATTTTGGGATGGTATTCGTGGTTACTACGAAAGCAACAAAGATTGTTTACAAACGCAAATCGGTAACGATAAAGGTGCCGATATTCCCAACAAGAAATTTTACGATCCGCGTAAATGGTTGAGAGTAGCAGAAGAGAGTTTTGTGGAGCGACTGAAACTAGCTTTCGAGGATTTGAATTGTGTGAATAAAAACGTGTAATCGTTTAGTTGGTAATTTAATTGGTAATTAATACGATTGAGGAAATCGGTGATCGAGCGTGGGCTTGGTTGCCGATTTTTTTTGTGGGTTGAGTTATTGATCTCGATAAAAGCTTTCAGCTTACAGCGCTACCAAATCCAGCGAAAGATAAAGTCCAATTTCGATATCTAGTAGAAGATTTATCAGAAAACTGTGAATTACAATTAAGTAATGGTTTAGGTGTTATCATCCAAACTTGGCAATTGAAAGGGAAAGAAGGAACTGTAGAATATAATAGTTCGAATCTGACTAGTGGTATTTATTATTACAGTCTTTTTAAAGATGGTAAACCACTTCTAACCCAACAATTGGTGATTATGAAGTAAAGAAAGCATAATATTTTGTATCTTAGAAAGAATACCGGAATCTAGTTTTGGTATTCTTCTAATAAAAATAAAAATGAAAACTTTAAAAATTATTTCTTTATTTATTTTAATGATCAGTGCTGTTCACCTACACAGTCAAACCACCTTTAGCCAGAGGTATCATTTTGACTTTCCTGACGCTATTATTACCAGCGTATTACCGACTG
>CALFBG010000199.1 GCA_937951685.1 uncultured Saprospiraceae bacterium
ACAGACTATTTCCAAAGTCAGGATCATCCGACCAAACGTAGAATACCGCTTCGTCACTATCCGCTAAAAGCATTAGTTCATTGCTACAAATGACCGTATCGTTGGGAATTCCCAGTATAATGGGCGGTGGTAAAGTCACCAATACTTCCTGCGTCAAGCTACAAAAATTAGCCGCGTCCGTAATCGTTACGGAATAAGTCGTTGTAACTTCCGGCGAAGCTTTCGGATTAGGGGCATTTGGATCATCCAAGCCTGCGGCGGGTGACCAGCTGTAAGTATAGATTGGATTAAAGTCATTATTTAAAACAACTGAGTCTCCCCGACAGATTTGAACCGTATCAAAACTTAGTTCATTGATAATCAAATTGGTCAAAAAACTTTCACTCAAGGTGTCGGTACAACCATTAGCCGCGGTAACAATTAAAGACAGACTGACAATTGACTCCCCTCCTACTACAAATTCTGGATTTTGCAGCGTTGAAGTTTGTCCCGTGCTCAATTCCCACAGCCATTCCGTTGGCGTAGAAATAGTATCAATCGTTTGGTCGGTGACCACGATGGTAATACTATCTGAACAATCTTCAAAGCTATATTCAAAATCGGCGAACAAGGAAGGCAATTGAATAGAAACCAACTGGTAAGAAGTATCTACGCAGGTATTTCCGGGCTCGGCAATTAGCATAATTTCGTATAGCCCCGTATCCGCGTAGGTGTAACTAGGATTAGGAGCGGTAGAACTTGCCCCTGGATTATTAGGATCGTTAAAATACCATTCGTAATTATTCGCATTGGAGCTTTGATTGTCAAAATCGACGGTAAAGCCATCGCATTGGACTTCTGGGGCAAAAAAGGAAGAGATTGTTTCTCCACAGATGCCGACATTGTATTGAAAATCACGGCGAGTAGTAGAAATCAAAACGCCATCGCGATATTCTTCCAAACAAATGCCCACCACAAATTGACCAACATTATCTGGAACGCCCGTCAAAAAGCCCGTTTCGCTATCGATTTGTAGAGGTACGCCTCCTAGTACATTATTCAAATTATACGGTGGATCAATCCAAACTACCGGCGTAGGTACCGTTTGCTCCCAAGGCTCTGGGATGGGTTTTCCCGGAAAAGCACCGAGTAAAGGCGTACACAATTGATAGACAATCGAATCTCCGTCAACATCTACGGCGGAGTGATCAAAATCAATCGGTTCATTGGCACAAATATAAATGGGTGGCCAAACTTGAAACTTGGCACTGGAATTTTCTTCGAGTAAGGCTTTTTCGGTAATGGTCACACTAAATGTTGCCCCCGAATCCAGCGGATCAACAATATTGACAATCGTTTGATTCCGACAACATCGCTGATAAATTAAGGTGTATCCACCAATGATGGGGGACAAAGCGATCGTATCCAAATAAGTCGTGGTATGCACACAGACATCCGGTGGCACCACCAAACATTCATTTGATAGAATAGGATCGAGGGTATCGTTGATGTCCGAATCCCAAGGGATCAGCAAACTATCAATCAATACATTATCACTATTATAAATTCCGATTCTTGCAGGATTATCAAAGAAGGCAGCAGGATTTCCATTGTAACAATCTCTAAAAATCGTAAGGGAGATTTCGTACAAATTACCGCTCAGGTGCGTATAGGTCATCTCTCCTCCAACGATGTGCGTGGCTTGCACCGTCGTAGAGCAAACGTTAAAAACAAGCAGGAAAGATAATATTCTTAAAATTTGCTTCATTACTTTGGCAGTCAAGCTTTAGGATTTTCGATAAGTAAGTGTATTTGGCTGGCACTAGTGAAACTGCTTTAAACCTTTAATCGTGTTAAGGCAATTTTACCAGGCTTGGAGGCGAAGGATTGCTCCTTCCGCAACGATCTAAAATTGGCGACTTTGAACGGATTTAGGCTATATTCTATCTTGACCAACAATTTTGTGCAAACAAAAAGGAAGCAAAACGACCAGTGGAAGTCTTTCTTTTTTTGAAGACTTACCATCAATCATTTATCAAAAAATTATCCGTTCAGCTATAAAAATAAGCAATTCTCCTTCAATTCCCAATGAAAAGAAAGCTATTTAGCGACACTCCGAGGAATTAGTCGGGTAAATTGTTCCAAAGCTTAATCTTCCATTCTGGTAAAAGCAACTGTTTTCAGTCTTTTGCTGATGGTTCCATCTTCCATTTTTTCTGTCAAAATCATCCTTTGTGCGATCTCTAGCTCAAAGACTTCTTTCATATTCCGAATACTTCCTGCCGGAACACCACTTTCGTGAAAAGCAGTTAACAGCGGCTCCCGTTCAAACTGAACAAATAAGTCCGTTAGCTTTTCTTTTAAGGCATTTCTATTCGTTACGCGATCTTGGTTGGTTTTAAATAAAGGATTAGTGGCTAAGGCTGGGGCGCCGAGACAACGACACAATTCGACAAACTGTTTTTCCGTACCGATCGCAAGTACCATCATCTTATCGTCTTTGCTGAGGAAAATTTCACCGTAAGGTGCAATATTCGGATGCAAACATCCCATTCTGGTAGGAATGTGAGCTTCCATCAACCAATTCGTGGCTTGGTTGGCTAATGAAGCTAAAGCGGCCTCCAACAACGAAACGTGCAAATAACTCCCCTTTCCCGTTTTGTAGCGCTCCAACAAAGCGATGAGAATACCTTCTTTCAACTGATGTGCAGCCATCAAATCAATCAAGGCTACGGGCAGCCGGGCAATCTCACCCTTTGGATCTCCCGTCATGTATAGAAAGCCCGCTTCTGCTTGCAAAACAATATCAAAAGCGGCACGCGTACTATCACTGCCGAAGCCACTCAATTCGGCGTAAATCAAGTTGGGCTTAATTTGTTTCAAATGAGCATAATCTAGTTTCATTTTTTTGGCAGAGGTCACGCGGTAATTGCTAATCACCACATCCGCCGTTTTGATTAAAGTCAAGAGTTGCTGATAATCTGCTGCTTGTCGCAAATCGTAAAACAACGTTTTTTTCTGCCAATTCACGCTACAATAATAGGCGGAGTAATTCCGATCTTGATTTTCTTTCGCCAAGCGCCAATTTCTAGTCACATCACCATTCGTAGTTTTATTCTCTACCTTAATCACCGTCGCCCCTAATTCTGCGAAGAACATTCCTACGGCAGGTCCCGCCAGAACGCTCGCCAATTCAATTACTTTCAAATCTTTAAAAACAGTATTCATGATCCTTCCTAATTTTAAAACAACTTCTATATGTAATAAATACTTCTTAATTTACAGTTTTAAAATAACTTCTCGAAGTCCTTTTTGCAAAAAGAACTTTCGAATAAAGTCTAGTGTACTTAGCACAGAAGTTGTTTTAAAATAAACCTTATTGCTTGCCGCATTGATAACTAGGTAAGTTTGCTTGCTAATATTATTTTAAAAGAACTGCTACATGAAAATTCTTTCTACCCAACAAATTAAAGCATTAGATGCTTACACCATCCAAACGGAAGGCATTTCCTCTTTAGCTTTGATGGAACGAGCTGCCATTGTATTCGCGGATTGGTTTGTGAACTTATTTCCTGATACACAAAAGGAGGTGATTGTACTTTGTGGTACAGGTAATAATGGTGGCGACGGATTTGCGGTAGCTCGTATTTTATATCAGCGATCGTATTCCGTTAAAGTTTATTGGTGCCAACTCAGTGCTGATGTTTCGCAGGATTGTCAAAGTAATTACGAGCGCCTTCCTCCTCACAAAGTCGTGCCCGTAACCCTACTCAAAGAAGGAGACGACTGGGAGGCTTTACCCAATAATAGCTTGGTCATTGACGCTATATTAGGTTCGGGACTTAATCGTGGCGTATCAGGGTATTGGGCAAAGCTTTTTGAAGCGCTCAATCAAGCCAATCATACCATAGTTTCTATTGATATTCCTTCCGGATTATTTGCCGATCAAGTAAGTACTACGCCTAAAATTCAGGCAAACTATTGTTTGAGTTTTGAACAAGCTAAATTGGCTTTTCTGTTTCCAGAAAATTATACTGCGGTACAACATTGGACCTATAAAAGTATTGGGTTGAGTGCGGCCTTCATTGCAGCAGCGGAGACGAGCAATTACTACATCGACCGACCGATGGTGCGCGCTATTTTAAAAACGCGCACTAAATACGACCATAAAGGTAACTTTGGTCACGCCTTGCTCATTGCGGGTAGTTATGGGAAAGTTGGTGCCGCCGTGCTCGCCGCCGAAGCTTGCCTGCGCAGTGGCACGGGCTTACTAACGGTACATGCCCCCGCGTGTGCTTATCCTATTTTGCAGACACGGATTCCCGAAGCGATGATTAGTGTGGATGAGCACCAACAATACGTGAGTCGGATTCCCCCCATGCAAGCTTACGCCGCAATTGGAATTGGTTGTGGTTTATCGACTAGTTCGTACAGTTTGGGCGCCTTAGATCAACTCTTGATTCATGCGACGGAGGGATTAATCATTGATGCCGATGCGTTAAATATTATTGCTCGACGAAAATGGCATTTTAAAATTCCACGAACGAGTATTATCACGCCACATCCTAAAGAATTTGAAAGACTTTTCGGCCCGAGTGATGATAATTTTGCTCGGAACGAACTCCAACGCAACAAGGCCAAAGAACTCGGCATTTACATCATTCTAAAAGGCGCGCACACTTGCATTGCAACTCCCGACGGACAATGTTACTTTAACTCGACGGGCAACCCCGGAATGGCAACCGCCGGTAGTGGCGACGTACTGACAGGAATACTTACGGGTTTGAAAGCGCAAGGCTATACGCCCTTGGCAACGGCTATTCTTGGCGTCTACTTACACGGATTAGCGGGAGATATCGCTTTGGAAAAAATTGTTGCCCCAGAAGCTTTACTGGCGAGTGATTTGACGACTTCCCTCGCGGCTGCTTTTACCCGAATTAGATCTTGAAATTGATAAAAAAATGCATCCAATCAATGAACGTTTTCACCTGCGTTCAGACAAAATAAGTTAACATGAAAAAGACAATTGTTGTATTGACAGGCGCGGGTATCAGCGCTGAAAGTGGCATCAAAACTTTTCGAGATGCCGATGGCTTGTGGGAAGGACATGACGTTATGGAAGTTGCCTCGCCGGAAGGTTGGCAACGCAACCGAGACTTGGTACTCGATTTTTATAATCAGCGCCGTAGACAACTCAAAACAGTTGTTCCCAATAGTGCACATCTTGATTTGGTAAAACTAGAAGCGCAATATGAAACGCACATTGTGACCCAAAACGTAGACAATTTACACGAAAGAGCGGGCAGTAAAAATATTTTGCATCTACACGGAGAGCTCGTAAAGTCAAGAAGTACTTTGGATGAGAGTCTAGTCTATGATTGTCCCGACGACATCAAGCAGGGAGATAAATGCGAAAAAGGATCTCAACTCCGACCACACATCGTTTGGTTTGGAGAAATGGTGCCGATGCTAGAATCCGCCGCTGCGCTTTGCAGTAAGGCGGACATTGTAATTATCGTTGGTACTTCTATGCAAGTCTATCCTGCGGCGAGTCTCGTTGGCTTTGCGCCGAACACGGCTCAGATTTACTACATTGACCCCAAACCTTCGATCTCGCACGAGCTTAGTCTCCGCAATCAGTTGCAAGTTATTCAAGCAACCGCAACGATTGGGATGAAACAACTACTTGCTAAATTATTAGTTTAAGCGTATAGCACACAAAAAGTATTTTAAAATCAAAAAAATAAGAAAA
>CALFBG010000200.1 GCA_937951685.1 uncultured Saprospiraceae bacterium
ACATTGAATATTATTAGTGGAACTGGAGCAACTGTTTTTAGTACTCTTTTTTCTAATACCATGCTGGTCGATGTATCGAACTACTCCCGTGGACAGTATTGGATTTCGATAGTTGATAAGAAAGGAAAAACAATGACAAGGTCATTCGTGGTTAATTAGAGAGTACGTACTACCCTGTAATCTAAATTACTTAACATTTTGAACATGTCTTTTATCCTACTCTTCGTCTTGTCCTCATTATGATAGCTAAGGCTATCAAACTTCGGGCATTCCTCGATTAGCATAAAAATCCAAAGCTTAAAACATCAATAAACTTAAATTGCAGTGTAGTACGGCTAGCGTAAGTCATCCCGAATTTTGGTAACACTTAAATTCGGGATTTCTTTTTTAAAAATTGGGTTTACAATAAGTTGAAAAGAATCGCGACTAATACGCTGTAATTTATTTTATGATTATTATTTATTATCTTGAGAACATTAGGAATACCATCGGCGAACCAATTGTATTACTTTGGTATTAGAGGAATAATTTAAAGCGAAACAAAATAACCAAATAATTAGAATGTGGAGTCCAGACTATAAATACTATCAAATCCGAAAAGATCATAAGCGTTCAGAATGGGTATCAACGGAAAGGGTAGCCGCGATGATTAATGGCTTGTGTGATTTTGAAAAAGAGGGCATTTTAATTTATAAAACGAAGAAAAATCTGCCTTGGATTTCGGTAACTTTAATTGACTCGAAGGATGGCAACTATGCGATTGGTGCAGATACTAATTTTGAAAAAATAAATCTGATTGAAGTCATTACTTCCCGTAAACCCGAAACCAACGAAGGATGGTATTTAGCCTTTATGCGTTACGTAGCCGCGGAATTAAACTGGAGAGTGATTTTGGAGAGCAACGGTGAGGAAGGAGAGGAACTGCTAATTTATGATTCGAGCTAATGGAATGGCAAACGAAAAAGGGTGAAAATAAAATGGGTGGAAGACAAAAAAGAAATTATGTTTATTTATCACGGATGGATTGAAATAGAACATGAAGGCCATTTGCAAGCCTACCTCGAGGGAGAACTGGATACGCTCGAATATAAAAAACGACTATTGGCTATCACAAAGCACTTAACCACCATCGCAGCGGAGCAGTTTGATCTTAGCGCTATCGACTTGAGCGTCATGGAAGGAAGAACTAACGGAATCATCACCGTTCACCTTTCTGGCGATCGAAATCATTTTCATTCCGGAGTACGAGATTTATTAGATTGGATTAAAGCGCACGCGCCGATGTCTCATGGTCTAATTTTTTGTAGATCGAGTGAAATTGAGCGTTACTATAATAAATATTGGGTACTCCGCCTAGCTAAAAATGAAGTACAAGAACTCGTTGATACTTATTTGTCTCCGATTGATGAGAGGATTGAAAATGTACTATCCTAAGTAGGTTTACCTAATAAATTCACTAATTTATGACGAGTAAATTTTATTTCACTCTTCGTTAAAAAGCCTTGAAAACCACTAGGTTTTCTGCATTTTTCGCCTCGATTGAAGCAAAAAAATTCTTCCGTCAAAATCACCAATCTATTTGGTAAACTTACTTAAATGCAATAATAATACTTCTTACCCTTATCTTAGGGACTGGCAGCAGGGCTACGGTTCGGTCTATAATCTTCAAATACTTTTACAACAACAAGAAAATGAAAGAAATCAAACTTTGTTCCTTTAGCGAATTGGAAGAGAAAAAACCATTGGGTAAACAAGTTAATGGTTTAGATTTGGTCGTGATTAGATACGGAGAAAAGGTATCGGTACTTTACGGTAGATGTTTGCACCGGGGGGCATTGATGGCCGATGGTTATGTTGAGGGAGAAAATATTATTTGTGGTGTACACAAATGGGATTACAGAATTGATACGGGCGTAAGTGCGTATGATGATTCGGAAGTGCTACATAAGTTTTATTCGGTGATCAAAGAAGGAGATGTTTATATTGATGAAACGGAAATCGACGATTACTTGCTGGAGCATCCACAACCTTTCAATCGAGACGAATACCTTGGACAATACGCGGATACGAATCCAGAATCGACGGAGCCGTATACAGGTTACATCAAAGAATTGGCTAAAAATGGATTGAAAAATTGGGGACATCACGGTCCTTCCGCTGCTATGGGTGTCGATCGAAATACCTTGCCCAAATGGGAAAACATACAATTCCTTCCGGCTCAATTAGCTACTCGCCCTTTGCTAGATGAAGAGGAGGTAGCCACAAAAGTCGTCATTGGAAAAAATGCAAAGCAACCCTTAGCATTGGACATTCCTTTGTTTGTGTCTGACATGAGTTTTGGCTCGCTTTCCAAAGAAGCAAAAATTGCCTTGTCGATGGGCGCAGAATTATCTGGTACTGGAATTTGCAGTGGGGAAGGAGGAATGTTACCCGAAGAGCAGGCAAACAATTCCCGCTATTTTTATGAATTGGCTTCTGGGAAGTTTGGTTTCTCTTGGGAGAAAGTCAAGAAAGCACAAGCCTTCCACTTTAAAGGTGGTCAAGGTGCTAAAACGGGGACTGGTGGTCATTTGCCAGGGAATAAGGTTACCGCAGAAATTGCTGAGGTAAGGGGCTTGGAAGAAGGAGAAACAGCGATCTCTCCCGCGGCTTTTCCAGATTTGTTTACGGCGAAGGACTTTGCCAATTTTGCAGCGGAAGTTCGAGCAAAAACGGGTGGCATTCCGATTGGTTTTAAAATCGCAGCGAGTCACATTGAGGCAGATATCGATTTTGCGTTAAAAGTTGGGGTAGATTATATTATACTCGATGGTCGAGGTGGTGGCACGGGATCCGCACCGAAGATTCTTCGCAACAATATCAACGTTCCTACGATTCCTGCTTTGGCGAGGGCCAGAAAGCATTTGGACAAAATTGGAGCGAGGGATATTACCTTGATTATTACGGGAGGACTTCGAGTCGCTGAAGATTTTGCGAAAGCGATGATGTTGGGAGCAGATGCGATTGCGGTTTCCAATGCTGCCTTGCAAGCGATTGGATGTTTGGGAATGCGGGCTTGTGATTCTAATCATTGCCCCGTAGGGATTGCAACTCAAAAGGATCATTTGCGACAACGATTAATCATTGAAGCGTCTGCGCAACAATTAAATAATTTTTTTGGGGCAACCAATGAATTGATCAAAGTGATTGCGAGATCCTGTGGGCATGATGATGTTGCCAAGTTTAACCCAAACGATCTTTCTACCTTTGATTATGATATGCACCGATTGACTGGGATTAATTATGCCGGAGCGGGAGTTTAACATCTTATGTTATAGAAAGAGCAGTTGTTTAAAAATAAAGCGAATCGTCCTATAAGCAAGTTGCTTCGGTTACTACCGCTACTTTTAAACAACTGCTGCTGCTTTAAAATTGAAAGCTTGTACCGATCCCGAGGTTGAAAAGTGAAATACCACCGTCGCTATCTCCTACATTTACGCCTGAAGTCAAACGATATAAGCCTAAGTCGATTCCAAATTTTCTGGTATTACCCCAAATGAAACCTAAATTGGCACCAATGTAATTCAAGAAGAAATCGCCGTTACCTCCGCTTCTAAATTGGCCGATGTACTTTGGCGCTAAGGCAATCGTAAAGTTTTCAGAAGGATGAAAAGAAGTGTAAAAGGGGACTTGTACATTATATAAGAGCCCGTCACCAATTGACAAGCCAAACATTCCTATTCCAAGCCCCGTAGCTACTGCAAACCTGGAGTCTTGATCTCCGACTAATTGTACTTTTCCATCAAGCAGAAAATTGAGAAACGAATTAGCCTTGAAACCGATGTCGAATCGTTCTGAAATACCGTGCCGAAAGCCAAGCTCAACCGAAGGCGCTAGTGGTATAACTGGTATGACATCAAAATCATCATCGTCATCGTCTTGAAAATTGGGGGAAGTATTAAAATTAACGGAGGCCGAAACTTCACTTTTTCCTTTCGGTACGGTCTTTCCGGTATGGAGTCCTGAAAGCGAAATACAGCCATTTAACGATACCATCGTTAAAAAGAGCAAAGGGAATAGAAATTTAGATTTAATCATTGTTTGATAGTTTTATAGCGTTGAAAATATATTTTTTAAAACAAGCGAACTGCTTAATGCTTTTCAAAAGTACGAAATAATATAATATAGAGAAAGAATACCTCTTGGATTAATAACAAGGTAGTGTGTGTCAAAGCCCTAAGGAAATACGAAATCAAGGAGTTAGGGTTTTTATTTTCGTGCTTTTTTGTTTGAGCCTAGTTTCGATTGGAGAATTGGGAAAAGAGAGTATATCTTTAGCATTTAGTATTTGCTTGATTTGTTTTCGATCTTATAAAATCAGCGCATTAACAAATTAATCAGCGCAACGAGTTGACTTTTTCTATAATTAGAATTAACTTGGATGCCATAATGAATTACTTAAACCACAATATCGTTGTTGCTTGTTGCTGCTGTTGTTTGGAAACATCCACACAAAATGAGCGGTCTATGTAATTCGTAAATTAATATTTTAATTAATATGAAAAAGAGCCTTCTCGTTTTGAGAAGGCTCTTTTTTTATGTCTATAACTAAAAAACTACATAAAAAAATCCACATGAAAAAGATCTACGTTATTCACGAAAATGATGATTGGGTATTGCCATTGCGAACCGCTTTCCAACAATTGAATTTACCGTTTGAAGAATGGTTTGTAGACAAGCTAAGTCTAGACCTGAGTAAAGCACCACCGGAAGGTATTTTTTACAATCGCATTTCTGCTTCTTCTCATACTCGAGACCATCGCTTTGCACCTGAGTTTACCGAAAACTTATTAGCTTGGTTGCATCGGCATGGTAGAACTGTCATTAACGGTCGTCGGGCCTTACAACTAGAAGTTCGAAAATCCGAGCAATACCTCGCCTTGCAAGAATTTGGGATTGCCCATCCGAAAACAATTATTGTCAACGCAGTAGATTTGTTGCCACAAGCGGTTGATCAGTTGAATCTTTTTCCATTTATTATCAAACCCAATCGCGGTGGTAAGGGAACGGGCGTGCAGCTCATCCAAAGCAAAGAGCGTTTGTTACAAGCCATCCAAAATAATCAAATTGGGGAATCTCTAGATGGCATTTGGTTGGTGCAAGAATATGTTCAACCTGCGAATGGTCGGGTAGTGCGCGCCGAATTTGTTGGCGGGAAATTCTTGTATGCGGTGAGTATTGATTCCAGTAATGGGTTTCAACTGTGCCCCGCAGATGTTTGCCAAATTGAAGATGCCTTTTGCCCCGTTGGTAACGCAACGGATCAACCAAAGTTTGAGATTTTAGACAATTATGAAAATGGCGATTTGGAGCAATATGCTGCGTTTCTAAAAGCGAATGATATCGGCATCGGTGCCATCGAATACGCAGAAAACGAACAGGGACAACGTTTGGTTTATGATGTTAATACGAATACGAATTACAATTCTGCTGCGGAGGCTAGTTTTGGAAATGAGAAAAGAGGGATGTTTGAGATTGCGAAATTTTTAGGAGAGGCATTGCGGGCGACGCGAGAAACAGCACGCTTGAGGGCTTAGTTTATTGCTATCTTTTGACGAACAGTTGAACTACTTTATAAACGAAGCGCGCATACCTTAAGGTAAAGTAGTTCAACTGTCGCATTTTGCCATTGAGTAGCAATTGTACTGGTAAAAGGGCAACAGGGCGCGTGTATTTATGCCTGTTTGTCTAATCTCAATTGCCGTTCGCGCAGGTATAAATAAAGTGGAAAACTAAATGCAATGGCTACCAGAAAAGTTAGTGGAATCAAAATCCACCAATATTTTATTTTTAGTCGGATCGCATCGGGGATATACCACACGAAAAAAGTGATCACAACAAAACTGATATCGGCGAGGATAGACTTAGAAGGAAGATTAAGTCCTGTTTGTGCGAAGAAATCAACGAGAGAAGTATCGCCCGTATTTAGCATCCATTGAATATTATAGTACCAAGTTCCACCAAGACCGGCAATGGCAAGTAAAAGAAAAATATATTCTCGTTTCATTTTTTATTTTTTTACAGAATAAAGTCTAATGTTTGATTCTCATTGTTCAACTACCGTAGCAGCGCTTTTGTTGACTCAAAGTAAGCTTTTTTTTTAGCATATTTTTGTGGTGATGAATTTGTTTATAAACTCAATCCGTCGGTAAGAGCTGCGGTTAGGATAACTCCGCGTGCAGTTCTAAAATGTTTAGTAGTATTATTGCTGCTAGGCATTTTTTTTTAAAAAAAATATTAATACGTATTCCGACCGCAGGATTTCTACCAAAAGATTGTCTAAAGAAAAAAGAAAGCTTTTTAGGGCTTTGCTAAAGCTCTTAGGGCTTCCGATAAAATGTTTTCGCCTAGTCTTATCAATTATTTTTCATAATAAATGATCGTTCAGGCAACCTTTAGTTAAGCTATTCGCACCATAGCTATATATGAACCTTATCAAATCACAGGAACATTCGAGATCAATGGGCAAAAGGAATATTTTCTTTTTTATAATTTTTTACATTTTGCTTTTAAGTTCGGTTGAGGCACAACCTGAACCTTGTAATCCTGATGCGATGACTTCTACTTGTTTAGAAGCTTGCGTGGTTTGTGATATTGATGGATTTACAGGAAGAAATGACTTGACGATTGAAGGGCAAACCTTTTCGGGGTTTTGTACCACGATATTCCATAATATGTCTTACATCGCCTTTATTGCGGGCACCGAAAACCTGACCTTAAATGTATCGGTGAGCAATTGTACGATTGGAGAAGGCATTGAAGTGGGTATTTTTGAGAGTTTGGATTGTCAAAACTTTACGCCCGTTACAGACTGCAATACGGATGTTCCACCGAATGGGAGTGCTAGCTTTACGAATCTTGTTCCTTTAGTTATTGGGCAACATTATTATTTGATCATGGATGGTTCAAAGGGCGATATTTGCGATTGGACTTTTACGGTGGTTAGTGGGAGTACCCTCGTCGGTGACTTGACGAGTTCTGGCCCGATCGACGGACCAATAGCACGCTGCCCGGAATTATCCACAACTTATACGACTACCGCAACGGTGGGCGCTACTTTTTTTGATTGGACCTTAGACGGTGTTGCACAAAATAGCGACACGCCCGACATTGAACTTAGTTTTCCAACGGAAGGGAGTTACGAACTTTGTGTAACGGCTTCCAATGTTTGTGACGAAGCACCACCATCTTGTATTACGATCGAAGTCGCTAATCCCGAACCGACAGATCTGGTAGCAACGCTCTGTGCCGACGACTGTATTAGTGTAGCCGGAGAAACAGTTTGTGAATCTGGCTTGTACGAATATGTGATTCCATTGCCAAATGGCTGCGATAGTATGATTTTTTTAGATCTATTGGTTTTACCCGAAATAGCGTCTTTTATAGATATTAATCTCTGCCTTGGCGAAAGCTTCACGATAGGAAATACGGCTTATTCCAGTACGGGCGTCTTCGTGGAAACCATTGTGAATGCCATGGGATGCGATAGCACCGTAAATTTGGATTTGACGATGATTGATTGTGAGTTAATTGGTACGATTGAGGCGACTACTCCAGTTTGTCATGGAGATGAAAATGGCAGTTTAGTTTTTTCAGTGCAAAATGGAATAGCACCTTTTACCTACGAGTGGAATAACATTAGTGCGACCACGATTAATGGCTCTGGTAGTACTAACTTAGAAACGGATGTTGTAGTTGAGTCGCTTCCCGCCGGTATTTATGAAATCAATATTAGCGATAGTTTTGGGGAAGACCTTGTATTTATTCAGGAAGTATTAGATCCGCCAGTTTTGACGGTAAGCATTGATGCCACGGATTACAATGGATATAATCTGAGTTGCTATGAAGCCCAAGATGGAATCGCTTCTGTGATTGGAAATGGAGGAGTGCCTCCTTATGCGATACTGTGGAATACGCAGCAAACGGCGCCAACGATCTCTAACTTATCTGCGGGACTTTATGAGGTGATGCTAAGGGATGAAAACGGTTGTACCGCTTCGGCGAATGTAGATTTGACAGAACCGGACTTATTAGCATTTAGGACGAATTACATTGATCCGAATTGTGATGGTCTTGAGACAGGAAGGATTCAGTTGGAAACTATTTTTGGCGGAACGCCACCGTATACTTATGCCTTAAACCAAAGTCCGTACAGTCTGATAGCCAATTTTGAAAACCTTGGTGCGGGCAGTTACGACTATTCCGTTGTAGATGCGAATGGATGTTTGGCAGATACGAGTGGTAATTTATTTGCACCGGATATTCCGATACTTTTCATGGGGGAGGATCAGGAAATAGATTTGGGAGAACAGGTTTTGATTGCGGCACAAACCAATACCACTTCCTTAATTGATATCCGTTGGACCAATTATAACAACTCCTTAAGCTGCGATAGTTGTCTAACAACGTATGCTGCCCCCGTAAATGACACCGAGTATATTTTAACGGTTACTTCTATTGACGATTGTGCGGTCAGCGATAAGATTTTCGTAAAAGTCAACAAAATACGAGATGTCTATATTCCAAATGCTTTTTCTCCGGATGGGGATGGTGTCAACGATTACTTTTTTATCAATGCGAATCAGTCTGTTGCGAGGATTAAAACCTTCAAGGTTTTTAATCGCTGGGGCGCATTGATGTACGAAGCAACAGATTTGGCCGCCAACCAAGCGACTACTGGATGGGATGGAACCTTTAAAGGTAAACCCATGAATACGGGTGTCTATGTCTGGATGGCAGAAATCGAATATTTGGACGGAGAAGTATCCTTACAGCGTGGAGACATCACCATTGTAAAATAATTTTTTTAATAAAACAGTTGCCCAAAGGATTGACAACATTTTGGGTACTTTTTGTAATTTCAAAATACCATCATTTATGAAGCGTATCATTTTTTCTTTTGCACTCATCTTGGGTTTAGTGATCATTTCATCTTGTAGTAAAGAGGAGTACGAAGCGTACAAGCTAGTCTTTGACGATAAGGAATTTGAAACACCCGATTGGACGGAATCTACGCATGCCAAAGGTGCGGAACCGGATTACCAGGAAGTCTTTAATGATTATGAAGTAAAAAGATTAGACTTTGTGATTTCGAAAGAACGCTGGCAAGGGATGTTGGATGACATGGAAAATACCTACGGCGCATTTGGTGCGGGAAGCGGTCGTCCAGGGTTAATCGAAACGGAAGAGAATCCTATTTTTGTACCGGGTGACGTATATTATCAAGGGAAACAATGGTACAGAGTTGGCCTTCGATTTAAAGGTAATTCGAGTTTGCAGAGTAGTTGGCAAAACGGAATTTTGAAATTATCCTTCAAAATGGATTTTGATGAATTCGAAGATGAATACCCACAAATTGAAAATCAACGGTTTTATGGATTTAAAAAATTCAGTTTGAAAAACAACTACGCGGATGCTTCGATGATGAGAGAAAAAGTTGCGAATGACATTTTTAGAAAAGCTGGCGTCGCTGCTTCCCATGCTGCATTTTATACCTTGTATATTGATCACGGAGATGGACCAGCCTATTTTGGATTATATACTTTGGTGGAAGAGGTGGACAACACGGTCATCAAAACGCAATTTTCGGACGACGATGGAAATGTCTATAAGCCAGATGGAACGGGCGCTTCTTTTGCCGCGGGAACATTTACGCAAAGTGAATTTGAAAAGAAAACGAACGAAGACGAAGCGGATTGGACAGATATCAAAAACTTGTTTACAGCATTACACGCTGATACTCGAACAACGATCCCCGCCGTTTGGCGCAACGATTTGGAAGCTGTTTTCGATACCGAAACCTTTTTGAGATATCTTGCCGTCAACACGACGATCCAAAACTGGGATACTTACGGCAGAATGACCCACAATTATTACCTCTACAATAATCCGTCAAATAATTTACTCACGTGGATTCCTTGGGACAATAATGAAGCCTTCCAAAGTGGTAAAAACGGTGGCTCGCTGGCCTTAAATTTTTCGGATTTATCTACGAGCAGTTGGCCTTTAATTGGCTACCTATACGCAGATCCCGTCTATAAAGCAAGATACGATGCTTTGCTGCTAGAAGTAATTAACGGACCATTCAATCCCAATACGATGTCTGCTTTATATACCACTTATGCTAACTTAATAGAACCTTTTGCGACTACGGAAAGATCTTGTGCTACTTTTTTGAGTAGTCCGGCCAGTTTTCAGGCGGCGGTTGCTGCGTTGCGGAGTCATGTGGAAGCTCGGGCTTTGGCGGTGCAGAGTTATTTGTAAAAAAAATCGAAGATGTTTAGGATAGGTCTAAACATTAGGTATAAAAAGCGGTTTTTCATTTCATTTTTGTCGATTGAAGTTTTTTTACTTCATGGAGTAGATTTGATTTTTCAGGTCGGGTAGCAGTAATGCTGCCCGGTTTTTTTTGCGTATGGTATTGGGAAATGAAAAGTTACTTGGTGCAAGTCAAACTCCGTTTTAATAAAATTTTTATTCCTTGCTTCAAATCTAAACGATTCTGGCAGATTAAGACTTGAAGGAGAAGTAAGAGTAGTTGGGTAAGGGGAAGGAGAGTCTTCATTTATATAACCATGGTGTGACCAGAAGTGTTTGCATAAAAAAAGCCAAGTCGCAAGACTTGGCTTAATGTGTTGATTTTCAAATTAGTACCCCCGGGGGGAATCGAACCCCCACTCCCGAAGGAACTGGATTTTGAATCTTGCTCCGTTTGTTTTAATGTGTTTATATATAACTGATTATGAGTCAATTATATTTTTGATATTCAATAATAAAGCCATATAGACTCATAAAAAACCATCAAATGTTTTACCTATGTTTTACCTAGATTGCGTATCTTTACAAAAAGATAATAAAAATCAAAGGGTTATGGCATCAATAAAGGTATTACTTTGGAAGAAGAAAAAAGCAGATTCAGTTCATCCTATCGTTATCCGAATCATCAAAAATAGAAAGCCTAGTTATATCTATACTGGACAGTATATAGAGGAAAAACATTGGGATGCAAAGAACCACAAGGTTAAAAAATCTCATCCTAATTCTGCCCGTTTAAATAACTTCATTGCAAAGAAATTTGCAGAAGCTAATGACAAGTTACTAGAGCTTGAAGGAATGCAAGATGGCGTTACTTCTCAGCTTGTTACCAAAGAAATCAAAACGGAGCG
>CALFBG010000201.1 GCA_937951685.1 uncultured Saprospiraceae bacterium
TTATAAAATCCCAGATCTTTATTCCGTCCCTAAAACGGTTGACGTGGAATTTTTAAAAACAGATGGTTCCGAGTTAGCAATTTTCAGATCTAAAGCTGTCGGTGAACCGCCCTTGATGTACGGAATCGGTGCTTACTTCGCGGTGTACAACGCCATACAAGCATTTAATCCGAACTTCACTCAACATTTTTCTGCACCGATTACGCCCGAAAAAGTACTCATGGGATTATACGAAATGCCCGCGAGCTAAAACGATAGTAAAACGCTAAAGGCTTCTGATTCAGGACGAAGCTCTTTTGGATCCCATCCGCAAACGGTAAATGCTGTTCAGAATTTATGCAGCCATAGCTGCGGTGACGAAAAAAAGCTGAAGTACTGGGTTGCAATGCTTTACCTGTAAGTATTAAGATCTATTTTAAAACAACTTCATAAAAATTATTTCCTAAATTAGCCCCTGTAATAGCCCGTTTTAAAAACTTGTTTAATAATTCTAAGTTAAAAACGAATAGCAGTACGAAGACAAAATAAATTGTATGACCTTATCCGACTTTAATCAACTCCCCGAGGAAGACGCTAACCAAGCGCTATATAATTGTTGTGGTTCTACCGTTTGGGTAGATGCCATGATGGAACATTTTCCATTTGAAAGTGTGGAAATGATTTACGAGCAAGCTAGTTATTATTGGTTTGATGCTTGTACCGAAGAAGATTGGATCGAAGCTTTTCATCAGCATCCTAAAATGGATAGCGTGAAAGGATTACAAGCGAAATTTACTGCCACCGCGAATGGTGGACAAGCAGATGTCAAAACGGCAACGCCCGAAATATTAGAAGCACTCACCGCTGGCAACCTCGCTTACGAAAAAAAATTTGGATATCGCTTCGTCGTCTGTGTAATGGAGCAATCTGCGGAAGAAATCCTACAAATATTACAAACACGTTTGCCCAACGACGAACGAGAAGAAGTAGCTGTAGCAATGAATGAGCAACACAAAATAAGCACTATTCGTTTACATAAATTATTACCATCCGGAGTCAAATCATAAGCCACGTTTTAGATATTTCTTTGCGAAAACGGGAAAGTAATTTACGCATTGTACGACCAACAATCATTCATGACACTTGGCAAATCGTTAGATCAGAGTTGACGAATAACGACGATCGAGTTAGCGGCGAGCGGTATTATCACCTTCCTTAGTTACTCAATCCTTTTGGATATTCTACTTACGATGGTCGCTAAATTCCTCTTTTCGGATTAGCTTATATTGGCGGAAAGCCATTTGAATTTTCAATTTTGCGCAAGAAAAAAGAACCACTTTTAAAATAGTTTAGTCCCTTATGAAACGCTGGAAATTCTTAGCTCAAAAGTTAGCCCAACAAATTCCTTGTCTCCTGATTATCGTCGCAGAAAGTCAAGGCAGCAGTCCCGGCAGACAAGGATTTAAAATGGTGGTGGCGGCAGATGACACGATCTGCGGTTCTATTGGTGGTGGCATTATGGAACATAAGTTAGTGGAAAAAGCGAAGTCTCTTTTGCAGCGGAGAGCACAACAATTTATCTTTCAACCGCAACTTCATCACAAACGAGCAGCCACCAATCAATCCGGTTTGATTTGTTCGGGCGAGCAAAGTGTTTTATTCATTCCTTTTTTTACGACGAAGATCGTTAGCCAAATCTTATCTGCTTATGAGCAAGCACAGCCTGTTCGTTTGACGATCAAGCCGCAACTCATTGCGTGCAACACTTTAGCAGCCGTTCAGAAAATGCCTGATCAATATCAGTTTACAGCGGGTGAAAATTGGATTTACGAAGAATGGCTCCCCTATCAAGATACCATTCATATTATTGGTGCGGGACACGTAGGTTTGGCTTTGTCTCGGCAAATGAAACTATTAGATTTTCGAGTAAAACTTTACGACGATCGAGCGGAACTAAATACTTTTCAAGCCAACGATGCTGCCACCGAAAAACGGATTGTTGACTATGCTAACATTGCCACTGAAATCCCTTCTGATCCAAGTGCCTTCGTGGTCATTATGAGTTTTGGATACCGCAGTGACAAATTAATTTTGCGGGCTTTATACCAACACCAATTCCGATATCTTGGCGTTATGGGCAGCGATTACAAGATTAAACAATTGTACGAAAACTACGCCGAGGAGGGGATTTCAGCGGAAGCCTTCGCTCAGGTACACGCGCCCGTAGGACTTAAAATTTTTAGTAAAACGCCCGCCGAAATCGCGGTAAGCATTGCTGCTCAAATCATTCAACTCAAAAATAAAGATTTGCCGGGAGGAAGAACTTGAGGAAGGAATTTAATTTTTGCGTGGCTGCTTTTTTCTTTTAGAAAATTGTTTGGCTGCTGCTTTACATTTTTTGCCGATGTCAAAAACCATTTTCTCTTGCTGGGGCTTAGTTCCCTTGATGCTTTTCGCCGCCCAACTTTTGTTAAAGTCCGTTTCATATTGGCAAACCACTTTTTCTAAATCCTTTGTATAAGGAATCGCTAATTGGCAAGTTCCACGACTTTGATGTTCGTAAGTGTCGCCCTCTTCTTCGGCGTGGATTCTAAATCCCCCCGGATCATTAATACTCAAATGATATTTTTCTTTCCCTTTTTTGTCCATCATGTCAAGCGACAGATAATTTTTTGGCGCCAGGTCTTTAGTTGGCACACCAAAAGCTACCGCTTTCACCGCTACAGTTATTCCTTCCTGATCATCCGAGGTTAATTCAAGTAAAACCACTTCTTCGTAACCAAAAATATTTTCTTGCGGAGTCGTTGCTGCGAGTGGCGCTTCACTATCCGTCAACCGTTGATAATACTGATCAATTAAACGACCACAAGTTCTTTGGAAATCTCGAATCACATCATCCCCATCATCTTGCATAATGCAAAGCCCACCCAAAGCACGATACCAACGAATGCCTTCAATATCTCGCAAAATATCATAATGATCTTTAGGAAATCCGTTGGCGACATTAAATGCTTCGCAAGAGGCGCGCGTTGGAAACAAGACAGACTTTTCGGACATATACCAATCCGTATCGTTAACGTGGCGAATGATGGAGCAATCCTTTGCAGGAAATCCATTGCGTTCATTAAAGTTTTCACAATCCGACTCATTGGGAAAAACATTAGATCCATGAGGCGATTCAAAACAGACGCAACCGTTATACTCGTCACTTAGATTAAAAATGGCATGTGCTGTTTCGTGTACCGCAGTTCCTTTGTTGTAGCCTTCCGAAGTAAAAAGATTATAAGCTAGAAAAGAAAAATTAGCTTTGAGGTAAGCGCCGTCACTATAAGCAGTGCGATGCAACAGACCAAAAGCATCGACGCCCGTAATTTTATTACTTACAAGAAAACTAGGAAAACTATTTTCGTTGAAAGGATCATTGATAATTTTACGCCCATCAGCCGTTTGGCGCGTATAATAAAAATTCCATTTGTCTTTATGGGATTTTATTTTATTATTTTCGTGATACCCCGTATAAATAACATCTTCCGCATCTTGCAAAAAATTATTCCAATCATTTTGATAATCCTCATCTGCGATGAAACACAAATTGATGGTATTTTTCATCGGATCCCGCGTCGTGGCGTAAAGGGTAATTTTATCGGTTCCCCAAGGCGAATCCCCCGCATCGAAAAGCGCTAATCTTTCGGAACTTGTTCCTTCGATATTGGTAATTTTAAAAATATATTCTACGTTGCTGCGGGCGGGAAAGCCTGCTGCGTGTACATAGTCAAGGTTTAATGCTTTTGGCGAATTGGTAAAATCCCAAGTTTTAACTTTTCCCCACAAACCATTGGGTCTTCTCCGTTTTGAAGGGAAATTATTTTTATCCTGATAAAGTTCAAATTCAAAAATCTGTAGTTCTACTTTTTGAATACCTAATTCATCCGCCACTTGGACGGCAAAGCTTACTCCTTGGCGATTCGCAGGATGCAACGGGCGGTGAATCCAATGATCAAATTCAGTGGTGCTGGTTGCTACGGAGGAAGGATCTGTTTTAGACTTTAAAGACTTACAAGAAAAATTAGTCCCAAATAAAATGAGGACGAGAAAAACGGAGAGACAATATTTCATAGAAGCTTCATTTTAGAGTAGACAGACTATTTTCATCGGAACAGTTTTCTAACGTAGAAAATATTCCCGATCATATCTCGAAGATAGAGAATATTCCAAGATTGCGCTAAATTTAATTAGCTAGAACTATTATTCTAATCACTTCTCCACTTCTCCACAAAGTTATCCACAATTTTTTATTTACTCCGGATTGCATCTACCGGATCCATCCCAGAGGCTTGGTGTGCAGGAATAATTCCAGAAAGAATACCGATGGCGATAGACACGCCAACACCGAGTAGCATATTGGAAAAAGAAAGGAAGACATCAAAGTCTGCAACTTGAGATAAGCCCAAGGTCGTTAATCCAATAAGCGCTAGACCGAGTACCCCACCGATAATACAAAGGATAATCGATTCAATCAAAAATTCGAGTAAGATTACGTAGCGTTTGGCACCTAGTGCTTTTTTGATGCCAATAATGTTTGTACGTTCTTTGACGGAGACAAACATAATATTGGCTACACTAAATGCGCCCACAAGAATGGCAAATCCACCGATAATCCAGCCGAGTAAACTCAGCACACCAAAAAATCCATCCAACAGACTCGTCATCATGGTCAATTCGTTGAGGGAAAAATCGTCTTCTTGTTTGGGTTTTAATTTATGGGCAGCCCGCATCACACCCGTCACTTCATCTTTGAGTTGATCGAGTTCAACGCCTTCTGAGGCTTTAATATTGATAGAAGTTTGAAATACATTTTTGGATTTGAGGTTGGCGAATTTTCTGGCCAGTTCGTAAGAAACGATAATCGCATCATCAAAATCGACGACGTTGATCAAATCATCTCCTGATTTTTTGATTACTCCGATCACTTCCAGCTTTCTTCCCGATACTTTAATTTCCTTACCGATGGGATCAATGGTTCCAAAAAGTTCTTCTGCGACGGTGTATCCAAGGAGAATCTTATTGCTTCCGTAAGTATATTCTGACTGAGAAAAATGTCGTCCTTTTTCGAATTCAATGGAAAACATTTCCGCAAAATCGTAAGTCGCCCCAATTAACACCGATTGCTCTACACTGCTAGAGCGATATTTAACCGTTCTGAAACCGATGGCAACGTGGTAAGAAACTTTATCGAGTGATTTTACTTTTTTGGCAACGGTTTTATAATCTTGGTAGTTGGGTTCTGGTCGCTTGAGGTATTTCCACCAATATTGATGGGAATCGGACCAAGACCACTTTCTTACGTAGATCACATCACTACCCAATTTGTCAAAACTTCCCCGTACGTTTGACTCCAAAGAGTCTACTGCTGCTTTCACACCGATGATACAGAAAATACCGATCGTAATGCCGAGCAGCGACAAGAAGGTACGCAATTTGTTACCTCTTAATTGCTGGAGGGCTTGATTAGCACTTTCATAGATAATTTTGAGCAGTAACTTCATCGTTATAAGGTTTGTTTAATAGCCTATGGAGCAGAAATTTACCAACTTCTACCGTGAATGGACTCGTATGGAAGTTATTTTGAAAACTATTTAAAGAATAATAGTCCAATTTAAGAAATAAACAAAATTTCACACAATAGATTCGATCAACAGGCGGTTTTTATCTGCGAAGAAGTTTCTTAAAAGATAAAATGGCTCCTTGCATCCGCAAATCTAAGTGATGTTAGCCAAGTTCCCTACAATGTTCAAGCGAAATAAATCTCTAAGCACTCAAATCAATTTTCTTAAAACGAAACAATTGACTTTTCTCTTTTGTAGATAATAATTCGTACTTTTGCCAGTCAAATTTCAAAAAAATACAGATTTAATATGAGGACAAAGCTTTCACAATTCAATTTTGATTTACCTAGTGAACTCGTTGCTCAGTATCCGGTGGATGCGAGAGATGAGTCCCGCTTAATGGTTATTCATCGAGAGACCGGAAAGATAGAACACAAAGTATTCAAAGATGTTCTAGAATACTTCGACGATGGAGATGCATTTGTATTTAATAACACCAAAGTTTTTCCAGCTCGGTTATTTGGTCGTAAGGAAAAGACAGGTGCGAAGATTGAAGTTTTTCTTCTGAGAGAACTCAACAATGAATCTCGTTTGTGGGATGTATTGGTAGATCCTGCGAGAAAAATTCGTGTCGGGAATAAATTATACTTCAGCGATGCGGAGGAAAATGACGTATTGATTGCCGAGGTAGTTGATAATACGACTTCTCGGGGTCGAACGATTCGATTTTTGTATGATGGTACGGACGAAGAATTCCAAAGAGACTTGAACTATTTAGGCAATACTCCTTTACCAAAGTATATTAAGCGCGAAGCGGAAGAATTGGACCGAGAACGTTACCAAACCTTGTATGCCAAGGAAGTTGGTGCGGTCGCTGCTCCGACGGCAGGATTGCACTTTAGCAGAGAATTATTGAAACGTTTAGAAATTAAAGGTGTTGAATTTGCGGAATTGACGCTACACGTTGGTTTAGGAACTTTCCGTAGTATCGACGTAGAAGATTTATCCAAGCATAAAATGGACGCGGAATATTTCCGTATTCAAGAAGATGCTGTTAATGTTGTGAATAAAGCGAAAGAAGGTCGACGTAAAATTTGTAGTGTAGGAACGACCTCAATGCGTTCTTTAGAATCTGCCGTTTCAGCGGAAGGTTTATTAAAAACTGCGGAAGGTTGGACGAATAAATTCATTTATCCTCCCTACGAGTTTAACATCGCCAATGCCATGATTACGAATTTACATTTACCGAAGTCGAGTCTGATGATCATGGTTTGTGCTTTTGGAGGCTACGATTTGATGGTAGAAGCTTATAAGCAAGCAATTAAAGAAAAATATCGCTTTTTCAGCTATGGAGATGCCATGCTGATTTTGTAAGAAATAGAGCAATACGAAAAATAATGGAAGCGCGTTCTAAATCGATTTTAGAATGCGCTTTTTTACTGGGACAGATGGAAGCAAGCGAAGCGGCATTTTTGTCAAAGAAAGCGGGAAGTCTAAGACAATAATTTAAAATACTAGCCCGTTAGACAAACGAAATAGTGACCGTAGCCGTCGGTTTAAAGCAATCGCATTTATGACGTTCCTTAGAAACAGAACTCAAAAACGGTCTGATTTTTGAAATCGAAATTCTATGAAGATACTGCTTGTATCTATAAATTAAGTTTACTACATTTGCCCCTAGAAAATAGCAGGTGGCCATTTCTAAAAAAAAAAATTAGAAAAAATCATCCCATCATGCTAATTTTATACTATAGTTTTTCTATATAAGTAGAATATGAACTTACTGCAAAACAAGCTCGTATTTAAAAATGCATCTTTTTAATTATAATTTGGTAATAAACAAACTATGTACTGGACACTAGAGCTAGCCTCTCACTTAGAAGAAGCACCTTGGCCTGCTACACGCGACGAACTGATTGACTATGCCATTCGGTCGGGCGCTCCCTTAGAAGTCATTGAAAATCTTCAACAAATGGAAGATGAAGGAGAAGTGTACGAAAGTATTGAAGATATCTGGCCGGACTATCCGCGTAAAGATGATTTCTTCTTTAACGAAGACGAATACTAGATCTACGATTAGAGGGCTTGTCAAATCAAGGAATAATCACTTATTCACTGGTCTTTCAAAGCTGTAAGTATCGTTACGAAACGATCTCTATATCATTGTTTTAAAAATCTAAAGATTTAAATATTTTTACTAAAAGATCTTGCCTAGGGCAAGATCTTTTTTTCTTGCCATCAAATCACATAACTTCCACTTCCGCCATCTAATACTGTCCTCATTACTTTCGCACTTACCACGTTGGTCCATTCCCCTTTTTAACACCGCCCTTGCTTAAAATCAATTCCATTTCCTTCCTGCTAACGATAAACGGTAAATGACTTTACGACTAAATATCTACGTCACAGAATTTATTAGTAAAAAATAAGATCTTTTTTAGGACTAGAGTCATTTTTTCTGTCACATTGGTACTTTTTTTGATACAAAAATTATAAGTCATATTCCTTCCTAAAGAAACAAACAATACAACATACGTAAAGTGCTATATTTCAACATTTAACATTTTACAGTAATAAATAATATAAAAATTAAATAAATTACGTTTTAGATTCAATATATTTGCAGATATTGTATCTTTCAAATTCGTGACACTATTTACCGTTGTTCGTTATTCAAATACTCAACGATCTAACGAAAGCTTTGGCACATTCTAAGCTTATATTGCTTACCGGTAGTTCACAGAGCTACTTATCTAGTCGCAACACCTTAATACCCTACTTCAATGAAAAACTTAATTGAAATTTCTAAAATCGTAACAAAGAAGAAAGTAAGAAAGATTGAAATCTTTGACGACCATTCACTTAAGCATAAGAATAGTAAGTTTAACGAATTCTACGAAGCTTTAATGGCTGGAAAGTTTAAAAACGATCGAGACGCAGCTTCCTTTCTCTACGCCTGTAGCCCTACGGACGATAAATATCGTCAATTAAAGTCGCGCTTTCGAAAGCGCTTGCTCAATACACTTTTCTTTCTGGATGTCAATTTACCTTCTACCTCCAACTATGACCGAGCGTACTATTCCTGCAATAAAGACTGGACTTTGGTCAAAATATTGCTCTCAAATAAAGCAAATCATACGGCGGCGGCTTTAGCTCGGCAAATTTTAACGACGGCACTTAAATTCAAGTTTGCGGATGTAATTGTGAATTGCTCGCGTATTCTAAGACGTTACGCGGCAGACGAAGGCGATGAGAAAAATTACGAAACTTACGATCAGTATAGCAAGCAATACCAAAATGTACTCGACGCAGAAATCCGCTCCGAGGAATTGTATCAGCGCGTGATCATGAATTATCATATTCCACATTCGCAAAACGAAGAATTAAAAGAAAAAATTGATACCTACTGCGACGCATTGGTCGGGCTTTCAGAAGTTTATGATTCGCCCATCGTTATTTACAATATGTACCTCGTTTGGGCTTATCGCTACGAAATGTTGTTTGATTTTGACGCGATGCTAAAAGTTTGTAACAAAGCCGAATACTATATCGAAGATAATCCAACGTACTACCAAGACGACAAATTGGCGACGTTCCAGTTGAAAAAGATGTCCGCTTATCTGCATTTACGCGATTGGAAAAACGGAAAAACCAACGCGGAGAAGTGTCTACAATCTTTTCCGCAAGGGAGCGATACTTGGTTTAGTTTTATGGAATATTACCTCCTCTTAGCCATTCATACCGAGAATTATATCAATGCTTTGGCGATTTATAATGATGCGACGAGTAATAATAAGTATAAGAAATTATCGCTAGGAGATAAAGAAAAATGGAAACTCTACGATGTCTATCTCAATTACATCATTGAAAACCAAGGCGCACAAAACCCTATTTTGATGAGTCAAAGGCGCAAGACCTTCCGGGTTTCACGTTTCCTCAACGACCCTATTTTGTATCCGAAGGATCAACGTATTTTTACCGTTTTAATGGTGGTTGCACAAATTTTGTTTCTTTTGGAGAAGAAAGGCTACAGTGCGATTACCGAGCGAATTGAACGTTTGAAGAGCTACGCCAATCGACAATTGAAGAAAGACGAGTACTTCCGAGCCATTCAATTTATTCGTTTGTTACAACAATTAAGCAAAGCTGATTATCAAGTAGAGCATTTAAGCAACGTAGATAAATACTATAATCGTTTAGTAGAAAAGCCCTTCTTTTATCGGGGTTTAATTTCAGAATTGGAAGTCATTCCCTACGAGAAACTTTGGAATCTTATTTTGAGTCGCTTGCAATCTTAAAACAACTTCAATACTTTATAATATAAATTAGTTGAAAGGTTGTTACATTATTCTCTAAAATAACTTATTAGTAGGAACTTAAATACGAAGATTAGTCCTTATCTTTGTTGCTCATTAACGCTAGCAAGTGAAAAAAATTATTATTGCGATTGACGGATATTCCTCCTGTGGAAAAAGTACTTTAGCCAAAGCACTGGGTAAAGTTTTAGGATACGCTTATATTGATACCGGTGCCATGTACCGAGCCGTTACCTATTACTTTTTGGAACATGAGATTAGTGTTGACGATGAACTCGCCGTTCGTAACGCTCTCCCTTTGATTAACATTCATTTTGAATCCAGTGAAAATGGTAATCAAACTTTCCTGAATGGAAAAAATGTTGAAACAGAAATTCGACAAATGCGCGTTTCTAATTACGTTAGTCCCGTTGCTGCCGTCTCCGCAGTGCGGAAAGCCATGGTAGAGCAACAACAGATGATGGGTAAACAAAAAGGCATCGTCATGGATGGTAGAGATATTGGTACCGTCGTTTTTCCAGCAGCAGAACTCAAGATTTTCCTTACGGCAGAGCCCGAAATTCGTACCCAACGGCGATATGATGAATACCTGCACAAAGGGACAACAGTTGATTTTGAAGTTATCAAAACGAATTTATTAGAACGAGATCATATTGACTCTACGCGCAGCGACAGTCCACTGAAAAAAGCAGAGAACGCCATTGTAATCGATAATTCTTATTTGAGTCCCACGGAACAATTAGAAATTGTCTTAGATTTGGCAAGAGAGAAAATTCAATCCTTAGCGCCTCCGAGTAAATCGTAGCATCGCAGTGACTATCCGCGATTTAGTAAATCGCATCATTTTATTTCAAAAAAACGATCTAGCGGATCAAGGTAAAATCTCCTCGGAGCAATTGCTCCTCCCCTCCCTGACAGCGAAGTTTAATCAGGTAAATATAAACGTCACTGGGTGCAGCAACACCACCCACTCTTCCATCCCACGCAGCGGTAATACTATTATCATCAAAAACTTTTTTTCCCCAACGATTAAAAATCACCATTGAGCTAGAAATTGGTGGTTCTCCATCCATGACCACCTTAAAAAAGTCATTAACTCCATCACCATTGGGCGTAATGGCCGAAGGAACTTGGATCTTTGCCGAAGAGCATAAAGTAATGACTCGAATATGGATTGAGGCTTCCGCCGAACAACCATTGTCCGATGCTACTAAAAGCGTATATTTTGTATCTTCCGTTGGCGAAGCAATAGGATTGGGGCAAGTGGTACAACTCAAATCGGTAGCGGGTGACCATTCGTAAGTCACATTCCCTTCCCCCGTAAGATTGCTAATAATCGTAAAACGATCTCCCGCTTCAATGCTGACATCCGCCGGTAGTTCAATATCTATTTCGGGTTGATTGAAAAGGTTGGCGTATTGATTCAGAAACTTATTCATCGTCAAGCGATTGCCGACTAAATGATTGGCTTGTTGCACAGCAGGTATCGTCAAATCATCGTTCACATTCGTATAATGATAAGCATACTGATTCCAAATGGAGCGCCCCGAAATCCAAGGTTCAAAACCAGAACCGAAAGCCCGCAGACCATTTTCACAACTACATAAAATTTCTACTTCTCCATCTTGATCAATATCTGCCACCACGGGATATTCGTACAAAGTAACTGATTCGCAAGCCGTTGCAAAAACAACGTCTCCCGTCAAAGCATCAAAAACGCGTAAAGTATTTTGATCGCGTAGTAAAACTTCATATTTCCGATCATGGTTAAAATCAAAGACCGTACTGCCTAAACGAGCCGACCAATCTGCTAATTCGTAATCCCAAAGTAATTTAAATTGGCCATTTTGCAAGGTAAATAATTGGTATAAATCCGTGCTGCCAATACCGATTTCGGGCAAACCGTCTCCATTAATATCAATCAAATTGGCGAGGGAAGCATAACCATTGGTCGAAGATGGAAAACGATGAGATGCAAGTAAACTATTCGTTTGAATATCCCATACAAAAACAACTGCTTCGTTAGCAACGGTATTACTTGGTCGGGTCACAACGGCATCTAAATCGCCATCCAAATCCATATCCGCCAAACTGGTTGCCCCACTCCCACTCAACTCTGTTTCTAGCTGATTTTCTAAATTAATTCGATTGTCATTTGGGTCATTAGCATTGAGGTCTACCGAGTAAACACTGTTTCCGGCTACGATTTCTAAGCCTTGGCAATTTGTACAATAATCATCGGGTAAAACGTCGGCTGCAATTGAAAATTCGTCGCCACCACTCGGCGCATTAACTCCCGCTAGTAATAATTTACCAGAGAGACTACTATAAATAGAGTTCGCTAGGTAAACTTCTGCCGTGCCATCTTGATTAAAATCGGCCAGTTTGACTATTTTTCCAGCGACGACCTCGTCTGACACCCATTTTTCTTGGTATTCGACACCGTTATATTCATAGCAAATCAACTTATTGCGATAATAGTTACTATTTGCAGCAAGGTCTCCCGCTACCACAAAAATTTCAGCCCAACCATTACGATCAACATCAGCAATAGCTAGTTCATTCCCAACGTGCCGAAACCAAGGCGTTGTGATAGTCGCTTCTATCGTCCCGTTATCCGCATCGATCACAAGTAAATCTTTGTAATTGACTAAACCATTCCAATCCCCTTTATTACCAATAATTTCCATCCGACCATCACCGTCCAAATCACCAACAATCGGGGTATTGTAAGGATGCCAATTATTACCTTCGGAAAGCCATTCTAATTTTAGGGAAAAGTTATTGTCAGTTTCGCTGTAAGCGCAAGTATCTAGGCAAGGATTATAGTATTGTTGCTCGCAAATCGTTGTTCCACAACAATCTGGATCGAAACAATCGATCAGATTATCACCATCATCATCAATACCATTATCACAGATTTCTTCTGTTAGGCTAATCGGGACGTTAAGATTTGAAAAAGTACTGTTAGTAAGCAATCCTTCCGTAGGATATGTCAGTAAGACTGACAAGAAGCAAAGCATCCTAGTTAAGATAAAAACGTCCATATCCTAAATTTAAGGAAAATTACCGCACTAAAGTAATATCTCCCCGATATAATATGGTCGTTCCATCAATAAATTTGAGCTTAGCGAAGTAGACAAAAATACCGTTATTCATCGGTTTTCCCTTGAAATTACCGTCCCAGCCTTTCTTAAAATCATTGGGTTGGAAGTTTTCTGCCCCAAAAACAACGTTGCCCCAGCGATCAAAAACTTGAAATTCTAAGACGACTTCTACACCTCGACCTCCATAAATCATAAAGAAATCATTATTCCCATCTCCATTGGGACTAAAGGCATTGGGGATGAATACCAATCGTTCTTTATCAACTTGGATAAAAATATCATCCGTAGCACTACAACCATTCTCATCCGTAATCACCACTTGGTAAGCCATACTATTCGAGGGTTGTACGACGGGTTCAGGGCAATCTACACAACTGATCGAAACGGGTGGTGTCCAATTGTAAGCTACCGTAGCTAAAGTATTTGAAATCGCTTGCAAAGTGACAGAATCTCCAAGTTGGAGTGTAAAGTCTGCGGGTAAATTTACAAGCAGTTCCGTTGGTTCAAGCAGGGTAAACAGTTCTTCAAAAATGCAATTATTAGTATCTTTGACGTACAAAGTATAAGTAGCGGCATCTAATAATTCATACTGATTCAAACTCGTAAAGTTGTTGCCATCTAAACTATACAAAAGCGTGGAATCTAAACTCGAAATAAGGGCAACACCATCCGCAGCGCCAAAACAACTAATGGGTTCTAGTTCAATCGCTACGGCTACGCCATTGGTAGCATCAATCGTTACCGTTGCAGTCTGCATACAACCATTATCATCCGTGATACTAAGACTGTAACTCCCCGCATCCAAGTCCATTAGACGATCTTCCATTGCGCCCGGAATACTCCAACTGTACGTGTAAGGTGCTAGACCTCCGCTCACATTAGCCACAATACTTCCCGTACTCGTTGCTCCACAAGCAGGCGTCGTTTCGAAATCGATTTGTATTTCATCGAGTATTACTAAGTTTATAATTTCCGTAGAGTCACAACCATTGAAGGCGACGTTTTGCTCCGCGTATTCTCCGGCGACCGTGGTCGGATTCCCAAAGATGAGGACTGTTTCTCCGGCACACGCGATCAAGGTAGTTCTGCTTTCAATTGTATCTAAAACC
>CALFBG010000202.1 GCA_937951685.1 uncultured Saprospiraceae bacterium
AGGTAAAATCGTCAACATGAGAAATGGTTTTGGTTTTATCGCCAGAAAACCAACTAATTTATTCTTCCACTACACCGACGTTATCGAAGGAGATTTTAATGATATTAAAAAAGGGGACGAAGTAAAATACCAGTTAGGCAAAAATCAAAAAGGAGAAACGGTGGCGAAAATGGTGCAAAAAGTCGAGTAAGCTAAGTGTTTGGACAAAATAATATTGAAAATCCGCTCCAAATCAAATTTGTAAGGTCAGTTATCCGCTAAATTTAATTACACTGTAATCTAAATTACAGTGTAATTAAGTCTTCCACTATTAATTTCTTATATTTAAATTGAAATTCCACTGCTCTTTAAATATTTTATAGTACAAAGCACACGACGAAGCTTTTAATTAACAACATCGTGTACTTTAACGAAGAACTACACTTAATCCCAAAATTAAGTGAACAACGTAAATAAACGTTACTAAACCTTGCTAATATGAAAAAAGAACTCCTGCTAAGCTTTTTATTCCTCACCCTCACTTGGCACGCAGCTTTCAGCCAAATTAACCGTGGAGGTACGCCCAAAAGTTTTCAACATACTCAACTCAAAGAAGCAGACGTACCCATTAAGACCATGCCTGCCATTGATTTACTTGCGTTACAATTAGAAGATGCTGCTAATAACCAAGATCATATGCCTTGGCGATTTGCCAACCCTTTTCCAGTTGACCTCAACTTGAAAAACTCAGGACGTTGGGATGTTTTACCCAACGGAGATCGCATCTGGCGACTGCGGATTGCATGTCCTGACGCGCTATCCATTAATTTAACTTACCGCGATTTCTTTTTGCCGAAAGGCAGTCTACTCTATTTATACAATACCGATAAAACCCAAATCCTAGGAGCGTTTTCTAGTCATAATAATAGTCCATCTGGTCGTTTTGGAACGGCGCTACTCCACGACGAAATGATCACGATCGAATATTACGAACCGAAAGCGGTGCAGCAACAAGGTCGTATTGCCATCGACATCGTAGCGCACGGGTACCGTCCACTCGGAGAAAGCAATGACAACGTTGGTCCTGGAAATTCGGGCAATTGTCAAGTTGACGTAAATTGTGCAGAGGGAAACAACTGGCAAGACGAGAAAAAAGGAGTTGCGAGAATTGTCGTCAACGGTAGTATTTCGTGCTCTGGTTCTTTAATCAATAATGAACGAGCAGATTGTACGCCTTATTTTTTGACCGCAGACCATTGCATTGGAAGCTTGAACGCGCCTAATTCGACGGATGCTTCTGCTTGGTGTTTCTACTGGAATTTTGAAAGACCAGATTGTAATAACGGTACAGCAGTTAGTACGCCTTACCAAACAACCGTCGGCGCAACTTTAGTTTCTAATGATGGTCCGTCTGACTTTGCGCTTTTCTTACTAACAGAGAATCCAAATGATGTTTACGACGTTTATTACAATGGATGGAATGCCACCAATATTACTGGAACGGGCGGCACCGGCATCCACCACCCTTCTGGCGATGCTAAAAAAATTGCAACCCATACGATTCAACCTTTCGATGACGATTGGTTTGGATCAAGTCCCACGGGATCACACTGGGAAGTAGCTTGGGCAGCGACGCCTAATGGACACAGTGTTACGGAAGGAGGATCTTCTGGCTCTCCTTTGTTTGATGCTAACTCCCGCATTATCGGTCAATTACACGGCGGCAGTAGCATTAACTGCACTAACCCTGCTAACGATCCTGGCATTTACGGCAAAGTATCTTATTCTTGGACAAATAATAATAATGCAGCAGATTATCGCCGCCTCAAAGATTGGTTAGATCCGGATAATACTGGAACGACTACGCTTGATGGCGCTTACCTCTGTAATGATCCAACCGTTTATTTTGAAACGGCCAGTAGCACCATCGCAGAGCAAGACGCTAATATTGATGCTGGTTGTTTGGATTATTTAGAACGAGATATTATTGTAAAAATCACCCGCGCCCCTTCTCAACCGGCAACGCTTACCGTCGCTATTACAGGAACCGCAACGGGTGGTAGCACCGCAGATTACACCTTAGATACGGTGAGCCTTACCCTAACGAGTACCAAATTATCGGATACCATTCGCGTACGCGTTTTTGATGATGCTTACGTGGAAGGCACGGAGAACGTCGTACTACAACTTAACTTAGCTGCCAACGGCGGAAACGCAATCTTAAATCCAACTCGAGACCTGCATACCCTAAACATTGAAGACGATGACGAGGATCCGAGTAATGCCACCATTCCAGTAACGGTCTTTGCCGAAAGATTCAATACCGGTTTAGGAGGTTGGACTGTTAATGATGGTGGCAGTTCTACGGACACTTGGTCTGTCGTGAATGGCTACCTTAATAATACAAGTAATACCTTAGGTGGAGCCGACTTTGTCTTTGTCAATAGTGATGCCGCAGGTAGTGGCTCAACGTCCAACGAAGTGCTTACTTCTCCCAGTTTTAATGGTTTGAATATGACCGCGCTTTCGCTAGAATTTGATGAATACTTGCGCGTATACGATGGCGGTACAGTAGAAACAATGGAGGTCAGGGTATTTGATGGAACGACTTGGCAAAGCGTATTCTTACGTGATGAAGATGATGGTAGCGCTGGTGCATGGAATGCCCCAAATCATGTTTCCATTGATATAACACCTTATGCAAGTGCTAATATGCAAGTTCAGTTTATATACCTTGCCGCCTGGGACTATTGGTGGGCGATTGATAACGTAGAAGTGATTGGGCAAGCAGCCATTGCGATTCAAACTAAAGTTAGCACGGGTGTTTTTGATACTCAATATTTAGGTCCCAACGAGACGGTACATTTTTATGATCCGACGGCGGGCAGTGTCATGTTGAGCATTGAAAACTTAAGCGCACACGACTATGGTTGTACGGAAGTTTACGTTGAAAATGCCGGAGCATCTGCACAAGGTATTCCTGCCACCAACGTCGGAGAAGTAACGAGTAAATCTTTCCGCGTCGTACCAAGCAATAATAACGCAAATGGTGCTTACAATATTAGTTTGTATTACACTACCCAAGAGATTGACGGCTGGGTTGCCGATAATACGGGAGGAAATACAGCGGCAGATTTAGTATTGGTCAAGTCTCCTGGAAATATAATGAATGCGAGCACTACCACTCTTGCTCAACCGACGGTTAGTGGTTTTAGTAATGGTAGTGGCTTTAGTTACACTGCTAATTTTGCAACGGGATTCTCTGGTTTTGCTTTGGGGAATAATTTGCTTCCTTTACCAATTGAGTTGTTGAACTTTGATGGTAAACACGTACCAAACGAAGGGAATCATTTGACTTGGACAAGCTTGAGTGAAATCAATAGTGATCATTTTGTGGTAGAACGTTCTTTTGATGGAATGCAATTTACGAGCATTGGTAAAGTTGCTGCTCAAGGAAATACGCAAGAACGACAAACGTACAACTTCTTGGATCAAAACATTTCAACGGGTAAATATTATTACCGCTTGAAAATCGTAGATACGGATGGCAGTTTTGAATATAGTAAACTAATTAGCTTGGTAGTAGCTCGAGCGGCAACAGTCGCCGTTTATCCTAATCCCGTGAAAGGGAATTTAAATATTGATTTTAAAGAAAGTATATCGAACGAGGCTTTAGTTAGAATTTATAGTGCAACGGGAATTTTGGTTTGGGAACAAAACATTAAGCCCGACACCACGCCCGTACTTAGGGTAGATATGCGAAGTTTTGCGGAAGGGGTTTACCTCATACAAGTACAACAAGCACAAGATGCTTTTCAGTATAAAGTTGTAAAACACTAGCTGGAATAGTTACTGTTTAAAGATAAAAAATTGTTAAAAAAGTAATATTCGCATTACGCGGATATTGCTTTTTTGTTTTTCCCAAAAACGTTAAGCAACATTCCTGCGATGATGAGTAAAATTCCCAGAAAGGGTAACCACTCGTAAGTTTCTTTAAAAAAGAAAAACCCGAGGAAAAGCGCCCATACCAATTCCATATATTTAAAAGGAGCCAAGGCACTTGTTTCTTCCGTACGAAAAGCTTGCGTCATAGTGACTTGCCCAACGAGACCAAAAAGTCCAATGCCGATCACCGACCACCACTCTATTCCCACTGGCATCCGCCAGTTAGCCATAAAGCACAGCGACACACTAATCGAAACCACCATAAAATAATTAATGATGGTAAGATAATGTTCTCGTGTACTCAAATAGCGAATCAAGACGAAGACCATTCCTACGAAAATTGCCGAAATAATTAGCAAGCCAAGGCTGTAATAATCAATTCTGAGGTCAAACCCTTTCAAGACAATCACCCCAGAAAAACCAACGGCAAAACTCAACCATTGCCACAGCGTAATTTTTTCTTTTAAAAAATAGGCAGCCAACATCGCTCCGAAAATAGGACCGAGATAACGAATTGAAATTGCGGAGCCAAGCGGAATTCTTTGTACCGCCATGAAAAAGGTAGCTAAGGAAACGACACCCACGATGGCTCGGAGCGCGAGCATTTTGGGATGCTTCCCGACGATACTTACCTTCCGATAAAGCATATATGGAAAAATAAAAACAAACGTACCAAATGCTCGAAAGAAAACTACTTGTAAGGGATGAAAGGTGCTCAGCTCTTTGGCCAATGCATTCATGATTGCAAAAGCGAAAGTAGCTAATAAGATCAAAGCGATTCCTCTCGTCATGGTATGATTTAAAAAATGAAATTTAAGCAGCAAAATAGTCAGCTAAAGCATTGTATTTGGCTTACACAATGCGGCTTGTTTCCGGTGTAAGAATTTTACGATACGTTTTGCTTCTTGCGGACTAATACTTTTATCCGTAGAAAGATTCAACATATGTTGGCTAATTTTTTCGGCAATGGGAAACGCACCGTAAGGATAATCCCAACGCTCGAAGTTTTTTTCAATCGGATGAATCGGGCTCAAAAACCAATCGCCGAGTTGTATTTTTTCTTTTTCTGCTTGGCGCAAAAATGTTGGTCGATCTTTGACGAGTATTGGATATTTAATAAAAGTATGGTTGGCGTAAGCGGGCACCGACGGTGGAGAAATGCCAATTTCGGCTAATCCTTCGTGGTAGATCGCCGCAATTTGTTGGCGGTGCGCTAGGTTTTCAGCAAAAGATTGGAGTGCTTGGATTCCTGCACGCGCTTGTGCAGCAGACATGCCCCAAAGATAGTCAGGTGGCATAATGGGCGCTGCTAATTCGGCTCCTTGGGAGGATCCGGTAATTAGATTATGCTTACTCAAAAAACGATACAACTTGAGCGCCGACCAATATAAAGCGGGCGCTAACAAATTGGCACGAACGAAACGCTGTAAAGATAACATTTGGGCGGTCTTGAAATTTGGCGTTGCTAATTTTGCCTCAAATTGGGACAACTGCTCTGCGAGTGCGAGGTCTCGGCAAACGACAATTCCACCTAAGCCCGTCGAAAAAGGTTTGTTCCATTGGGTAGAATAGAAGGCGGCGCTGGCAAGTGTTCCGTTGGGTTGATTTTTATAGGTTCCACCAAAGCCGTGTGTACAATCTTCGATTACTCGAATGCCATGTGTGTTGGCAATCGCCTGAATCCCATCGAAATCACTAGACAGTCCGAAAGTATTTTGAGCGAGAATTACTTTAGTCTGCGGCGTAATTTTTTCAGCCAGCCGATCAACAGCCATATTATAAGTATGGGGATCAATTTCGGCGTAAATCGGTCGAGCCCCTAGATATTTGATGGCATTCGGTACCACCACGCACGTAAAGGCAGGAATAATGACTTCATCTCCCGGACCGACGCCTACTGCTTGCAAAATACCGTAAAGCCCTACTCTTCCTTTCCAAAAAAGACTGACTTGTGCAGGAGATAATCCAAGATAGTCGGCAATTGCCTTTTTATACTGTAATTGATCCTTCATATATTGGCACGCAAGATACGCAAAAGATAAGTGCCATGCTAAGACAAGGATTGGCAAATTCAATGCTTATAAATAAAGCAAAGCTGAGCCTTCGTTGCTTAGACTGCTTGCTAAAAACTAAATGAAGTTGTTTAAAAACTCCAAAAATGTTTACGAATTGATCTTTTTGTCCAACTTTTCAGCTTTTTCATCCTCCGTAGCGCTGCTACGAACTCCTAA
>CALFBG010000203.1 GCA_937951685.1 uncultured Saprospiraceae bacterium
AAAGCAATTACTAGACTAGGTACTATCAGTGACAAGACAACGACCTCAGACTTCACCAATATCGAACAAGAACGCGGAAACTCCATCTTCAGCACTTTGCTCCACGCAAAGTGGAAAAATTCAAAAATAAATATTATTGATACACCTGGCTTGGATGATTTCGTGGGGGAAGTTGTTTCTTCTTTGAAAGTAGCCGACACGGCTTTGATGATGTTGAATGCAAAGAGTGGTGTGGAAGTAGGAACGGAATTAATCTGGGAATACATCGAAAAATTTAGTACCCCTACGCTATTTGTAATTAACCATTTGGATAATGATAAAGCAGACTTTGACACAACGCTCGAACAGGCAAAGCACCGTTTTGGCAAGAAGGTCATTCCCGTGCAGTATCCAATTACGCAAGGTCTGGGATTTAACAAAATCGTAGATGCTATACGAATGATTATGTATGTTTTTCCTGACGGTGGTGGCAAACCAGAAAAGCATCCAATCCCCGCAGCGGAGTTGGAACGCGCACAAGAAATGCACAATACCTTAGTAGAAGCTGCTGCCGAAAACGACGAAAGCCTTTTAGAAACTTTCTTTGAGCGAGGTTCTATCAACGAAAACGAACTAGCCAAAGGACTTACGATTGCCTTGGCAAACCAAGAGATTTATCCCGTTTTTTGTTGCTCCGCTTCACGCAATATGGGTAGCGGCAGAATTATGGGTTTTATCAACGATATTGCTCCCGCCCCAACGGATCGTCCCGCAGCCGAACTCGACGATGGCAACACCTTAACTTGCGATGCTCAAGGAGATGCCATTGCTTTTGTTTTCAAAACGATGACGGAACCTCGCGTGGGCCGACTCTCCTACTTTAAAGTTTATGCTGGCACACTCCGCACTGGAGATGAACTCACCAATACCGACCATCGTAGCACAGAACGCATTAGCCAACTTTACGAAGCCAATGGTAAAAACAGAACGGCAGTTCACGAGCTACAAGCGGGTGACATTGGCGTTACCGTTAAACTCAAAAACACTCACACCAACGAAACGCTGGCGCCCAAAGGAGGAACACAGAAAATTATGCCCATCGAATTTCCTAGTCCTCGGATCCGTACCGCCGTTAAGCCACCGAGCAAAGCAGAGATGGAAAAATTGATTAAATGTTTACACCAAATACAGGAAGAAGATCCTACGCTGATTGTGGAACAATCAAAAACGTTAAAGCAGACTTTGCTCCACGGACAAGGTCAGTTACACCTAGATATTATCAAGTACCGCATCGAAAAAGTGAATAATATTTTCATGGAGTTCATTCAGCCCCGTATTGCTTATCGCGAAACCATTACGCAGGTTGCCAACGGAGCCTATCGCCACAAAAAGCAAAGTGGTGGTGCAGGACAATTTGGAGAAGTACACCTGCGCATCGAACCTTGGTACGAAGGTATGGCAACGCCCAATGATTTAAACGTCAAAAAAGAAGAAGTGGAAGTACTCCCTTGGGGTGGAAAACTAGTATTCAATTGGTGCGTTGTCGGCGGTGCCATTGATGCCAAATACGCCAATGCCATTAAAAAAGGAATCCTACAAAAAATGGAAGAAGGACCACTGACCGGTTCTTACTGTCGCGACATTCGCGTAAGCGTTTACGATGGAAAAATGCATCCCGTCGATTCTAATGATATGGCGTTTATGATTGCGAGTGCCCAAGCGTTTAAAGAAAATTTTCAACGAGCCAAACCGCAAATCATGGAACCCATTTACGAATTAGAAATCCTTTGCTCTGGCGATGTGATGGGAGACGTGATGGGAGATTTGCAAACGCGCCGCGCCGTTATTCAGGGTATCAGCGCCGACGGTCATTATCAAAAAATTAAAGCCAAAGTTCCATTGGCAGAACTTTACAAGTATTCTTCTACCTTACGCTCCATCACTCAGGGGAGAGCAAAGTTCACCCGCAGCTTCACGGAATTCAGTGCCGTTCCACACGACATTCAAGCCAAGTTAATAAGCAACTATCAGCATCAATTCCAAGAAGCTTAAACCACGATTTGAGGTAATCGATCCTAAGATCGCCCGCCATTTAAAGAGACAGTTCACCCATCGGACTGTCTCTTTTTTGTGCAGTATTCCGAAAGATTTTAAAAAAGTAATCAGTCGCTTTGTTAAGACTTTAGAATAAGCAAAAAATAAAGTCAACTCAAAAGATAAAAATACTATCTTTGCAGCCCCTAATATTTTTACCACATGCTTAAGCTCGGATTTGACGCTAAACGCCTCTTTCATAATTTTACTGGTCTCGGTAATTATAGCCGTACCTTAGTAGAAAATCTACAGCAACAGTTTCCTGAGTACGAATACAACTTATTTACACCTAGGATCAAGCTGCACCGCGAAACCAATTACTTCTTACAAGAAAATCTATTCAAAACGCATACTGCGGGTCGGAGAAACGGAACGCTGTGGCGCAGTTGGGGTATCAATAAGGACATACAAGAGGCAAAAATTCAAATTTTTCACGGCTTGAGCCACGAATTACCGATCAATTTGCAAAAGACGGACGTCAAAACGGCTGTCACGATCCATGACTTAATTTTCAAAATCTATCCTGAGAATTATGCTTTTTTGGATCGTAAAATCTACGATTCTAAGTTTCGCTACGCTTGCCAAAACGCCAACCGCATTGTTGCCATTAGTCAAAGTACCAAAAACGATGTTGCTTCGCTTTATGATATTGATCCAGAAAAGATTAAAGTTATTTACCAGACTTGCCACCAGCAATTCAAAGTAGCACTTGCAGCGGCGGACATTCAAACTACTTTGCAACGCTATCAACTCCCCTCGCAATTTTTGTTGTCTGTTGGTTCCATTATCGAACGCAAACAATTGCTGAGTATCGTGCAAGCAGTTGCTGCACTGCCTAAGAGTTTGCAAATCCCCTTAGTCGTGATTGGCGAAGGAAAAGCCTACAAGAAAAAAGTACTCCAATACATCGCGAAGCACCAATTACAGTCTTTGATTATTTTTCCAAAAGCAGTTGCTTACGTTGATCTTCCCGCGATTTATCAAGCCGCAGAAATGTTGGTGTATCCTTCCAAGTACGAAGGATTTGGAATTCCATTAATCGAAGCTTTGTTTTCCAAAACGCCAGTCGTTACCACGAATTACGCTTCGTTGCCAGAGGCTGCCGGTCCCGGCGCTTTTTATGCAGACTCCTTCGATTACGAAGCCATCCAAGAAGGCATTGAAAAAGTATTAACGGATACGACCTATCAGCAAAAGTTGGTTCAGCAAGGACATCAGTACGTGCAAGAAAAATTTAATGCAAAGCAATTGAGTATTCAACTCTCCGATCTTTACCAAACGATGTTGCGGTAATGCTATTCTTCCCGTTCCAATTCTAGCGTCGCAGGTGCAACAACGGGTTTAAGGTCTAAAACCTTTTCTGCAAATTCAAAAGTCTTTGCTTTCACACCAGCAATATCCTCTGACCAAATAGGAGATGGAAGTACATGATTTCCGGCTTTGCCAAAAGCATGTTTCCACTTAAGCGTAGCCGGTGTGCTTACTTGTTGAAACATTTCTAGCATTCGTGGAATGGAAACTACCTTGTCCTGTTCTTCTTCATTTTTATAATAATAGCCTAGGAAAAGGGGTTGTTTAATTTTACGAAAAGTAGCTTCCGTCATCGTTGCCTCTATTAATGATTTCAACGCGACAATGGCTTCAATTCGATACTGACTCGTGATATACTGTTCGCTACCCGGAGGTAACTGTTTGACTTCGTAATATTCACCGCCCATCATGTAGCTTAAAATTTCTTTGCCCCAAGGTCCGGTGAGCAACGCAGAATTCGGGTCGTAGAGATCAATATTTGGCGAGTAACAAATCAAGGCTTCCAATTCAGGGTGCGCGGCAGCCAAGTAAAGCGCTAAAGTTCCGCCCGTAGAACAAGACATTACAATCACCCGCTCTCCAATTTGTTTCCCAATCGCGATCGCTTCTTTTGCGCTTTGCAACATATTTTCGGGTGTAAGCTTAAGCATCGCATCTTTTTCAGAAATACCGTGTTCTGCCAAGCGCGACAAATATAAATTGCAGCCGTAGCGCCGAGCAAAATCTCGATGTACTGGATCGCCTTCCCCCAAACTCGCAGAAAAACCATGCAAATAAACAATGCTATAAGCGGTCTTTTCTTTTTGCTGAGGATTGTACCATTCGATACGAGCCTGATTATCCGGTCGAATATTGGAGAACTGTAATTCTGATTGATTGATTTGCGCTTCTAGCGCTACCAAATCGGAAGGAACCGTTGGTAGTTTTGCGGCTAATTGAGGAATCGGAGCTTTGGGACCGAGAAAATAACCAAGCAGTAACAATCCTAAAAGCACTAAAATAACAAAGCCTATTTTTTTGAGCATAACAAATATGTTGAATAGAGAATAATTAGACCGTCAATCCATGGTCAATCAAAAGAAAGAAGGTAATAATTAATCCCAAAATGCCCTAATCAATTCCCTAAAAAAAGAAGTCTGGTAGCAACTTAGTTACTACCAGACGACTATTTCCCTTACTATATAAAAAATTTACGCTGAGCTGAAAAGCTACGTAAAATAGTATTTACTTCGCGGCTTATCTAAGCGCAGTAACGGGAACGTTTAGTGCTGCAACACCATAACTTCTCTTGAATTTTCTTGTAAACATAATCCGTTGTTTTTAATTGTTATAAAATATACCGCAAAGATAAGGGCTTTTCAACTAAGGCGAAACTTTTTTAACCAAAAAGAACAAAAAAAAGAATAATATTTTTCAATTTACTACAAAAAAGGCTTTTTTAAAAATTAAATTCTGTTTTTAAAAAAATGACATATTTAAAAATTTCAAAAAACGCTACTTAGGTTATTTTATTCCAAAGACCGCCGAAAAGCAAAATTTTATATAAAAAAAGGATTGTTTTTCTCGGTTTTCAAGCTCGAAATAGCTCATTTGGAGACAAAAAATAAAATAATTTGATATTTATTAAAAAAAATTGTGATAAGTAGTCCCTTTCGCACGATTTTTGTTTAAAAATAGAAAATAGCACCCCTTAGGTGTCCTAAACTATAAAACATTTATCCATGAGTACCAAAAGTCAATTTCGCTATTCCTTTTTCTTCTTCATCGTCCTTACTTGGGCGGTACCAATGCACGCACAATCCTTGGATGCTAAAAAAGAACTGAAAGAATTACAGTATTTTGAAAAGCAAGTCGATTTAATGAATCAGGCTTTCAACAATAAAGATCAGGCTTATCTCAATCGGATTCATGCCACCTTGAAAGAGCTCATCGAAAAAGAAATTAAACAGCAGCAAGTTTTAGCAGATGCCGCTAGGAAAAAAATAGCCAGCGACTCGCCCGTTTTATTGCTTGATCAAATGACTGAGCAGGAATATCTTGACCTTGATCTGCCCAATCCGTCCAAAGCAGAGCTTAGGCTCATTCGCTTTTTTGAGCAACAAAATATTTTACGTATCCTCAAACGCAATTCTTTCTCGTTGAAGCGGGAAAATTCGTACAAAGTAACATTGGCCAGAAAATCCATTTATCGTTTTATGGAATCCATGGGAAATGATATTCGCGAGCTTGATCCTAGTTTATTACCCCTCGTGAATACAAAAGTCTAACCAGACAAACCCTCAGCGTTGTGCCTAACGTAGATTGCTTTGTATTGCTCCCCAATTTGAGTAAATTCAAGCATTGCTTTTATTTATTCCAACAATGTGATCAAAATGAGAATCTACCTATTATTATTTAGTCTCTGCTTGGGCTACGCTTGCCAAACGGCTACCGAAAAGAAAAAAACACCTACTGTCGAGCAATCCACGTCAACCGCACCGCGCTTTTCGCAAGATAGTATTGCAGCTATTTTTGCAGATTTGAAGTTGACGGGCACCTTTGTCGTAAAATCCTTAGCGACACAAGCAACAACAATCTACAACGAAGCGCGGGCACGTACTCCTTTTTTGCCCGCCTCGACTTTCAAAATTCCAAACTCCTTGATCGCACTCGAAAACCAAGCCGTCAAAGATGAGCAAGAAGTAATTCCTTGGGATGGCGAAACTCGAATGGTAGCGCAATGGAATCAGGATCAAGACTTACGCTCCGCTTTAAAATATTCCTGTGTTTGGTTTTACCAAGAACTCGCTCGCCGCGTCGGGGAAGACCGCATGCGCAATCAACTAAAAACGATGAATTATGGCAACGGCGATCTCTCCGCGGGCATTGATCGATTTTGGCTGACAGGCAACTTCAAAATTTCGGCGATGGAACAAATTGCCTTCCTCGAAAAATTTTACCAGCAAGATTTTCCTTTTGCGCCTCGCAATTACGAGATCGTAAAAAATGCTTTACGCATCGAGCAAGGTCCGAATTATAGTTTGCACGCAAAAACGGGTTGGAGTGGTTCCAGCCTCGATCCACAAATTGCTTGGTACGTCGGTTATTTAAAACACCAAGAACAGGTATATTTATTCGCCCTCAATTTTGTGCCTACCAAAAACGAAGATTTAAAAGCGCGACAGTTTATTCCACGGCGTATTTTTGAAATGGCTGGTTTGATGTAAATGTAAGAAGCATAACTTGTAAACGCTATTTCGTACTATTCTTTTTTAAAACCGCTTTATTCCAATTGTCGCAACAACCATAAACTAATATTTCTCGTCAACGAAGTCGAACGTTCAATTTCTTGGCGTAGGGCAAGTTTCGCCGCGCGATTAGATGGCACTAAAGAAATAAGTTTTTTAGTTAAAGAAATAATTTTTCCATACTGTGCTTTGTGATAACCCAAAATTTCTTTACGCTGTAGATAAACCCGCATACTATCCAGCAAGGAATATAAGATGTCAAATTCCTTTAACTCATAGTAAATTTTGAGTAAGGTCAGTTTAGCGCCCAAGTTCATCAAATGATCATTAGAGTCGAAAGTGGCAAGCAAGCGCATTGCTTCGGCGTATTGTTTTTGTTCGTAGCGCAAACCGGCCAAAGAATATTCAAAAACAGCTTGGCGTAGTTTTTTGGGTAGCAATTTTTTTTGCTCGTAAATAAAATTTTCTACCCATTCCAACTTCCCTAATTTAATCCCGAGCAATACAATATTATTAAAGGTAAAGCGAGACAATTCTTCGTTTTTGATCAGGTATTTATTTTCAATCCCCGTTTGGTAGAGCGCAAACATTTCTGCCTCATATTTTTGTTCGCCGGCGTTTAGTTGCTTAATGCAAAAATTAATGGCCAACAAATAAATATCGCGGGTTTCTGATTGTGGAAACTGATGCTGGTACTTAGGAATGAGTGCCAGTAGTTTTTCAAAATGCACATCATCATCAAACGCAATTGCTTGGTAACAATGGTAATAAATAGCAATAGCGGGATGCTCAAATAAAACGGGATGTGTTTCCAAGAAACTAAAAATTTCTTTTTGCATACCTACGTCATATTCTTTTTTGAAAACCGTTTGGTGTGCCCATTGCAAACAAAACTGTTTTAGCTTCTCTGCGATGTAATATACATCGAACAAATCACTTAACGCTTGCAAATTATTTTCTTTGGAACGCACCTGACTCCCGATAAAATTGTAATGTGCTAATTCTAAGTCGTACGCTTGTCGCCAATAATTGCCATTGCGAAAAACTTGCTTTTGCAATAATTTTTTTGAGTTGTCAATTGTTCTAGTAAACCTTTTATCTAATTTTATTTGCTGAAGTGCTTGCGCCAAGTGAAGTTTCATCGTCACATCATTTTGACGAATTGAACGAATCGCTAAAAACTCTTCTAGCAATTTGTAGAGGTAACTGCTTAATAAATAAAAATCCCTCTCCGTAAAATGCTTATTGGGATAAACCACCCGGAAAGCTGCTTCCCGCTCATAAACAGATTGTCCCGTTTCTTTTTCCTGAATTAAAAAATCCAATAGCCGAACCACATCGGTTCGTTGGTTGAAAAACGGCGATTGCACAAATTGCTGAAACTGTTTGATTTCCCACTTCCCTAAACTTTCGAAAATAAGGAGGAGCTTGCTTTTTTTCATAAATATGATCCGTGGTTTAAAATAAGTAGTGCGTAAAGTGATTAGCAGCATGCCCTTTTCTAGGCATTATCACGCTATTTATCTTAATAAATAGAAACTTCGTAGTGCCAAATTAAAAAACTAACGCTAGTAAATTACAGTAATTTATGTTTAAAAATCGCTTTTTTAGTCAAAACTAGCGCTAGAATCAAAATATAATGTTCTTTCATACCCTAGAATAAATTCGGATATTTAGTTTATCGAAAGCAGGTTTTGAAATATCTGCTCGCAGATGAGACAACAATACTATTCGCTCAAAACAGCTTAGCAGGCTGTATAAAGGTATAAAACAACAATTTCATGAAAACAAGATTTACTACGCTAGCCCTCTTTATTTGCTTAGCTGTTTTTAATGGTAAGGCTTACGGCAATAATTTGACGGCAGATTCGCTACAACTAGTCAGTTTTTATAATGCTATGGATGGGCCAAATTGGAATACGACTTGGGATTTATCACAGCCGGTATCAACTTGGGAAGGCATCAGTATAAATAATTGTCAGGTTACGCACCTCATTCTTTCTTTCAATGGATTGACGGGAACGATTCCAGATTTAGATTTACCGGCCATCTTAGAGTTTGAATTGAACATTGCTAAAATTACTGGCCCCGTTCCGGATTTCTCCGGTATGCCGAACTTGTTAGAGCTCATTATAGCGGCAACCTCAGATTCACCGCCAAACGATATGCCTAATTTCTCCAATCTTCCTAAACTCAAAAGGCTAAATCTCCGAGGCTTCAAATCTTCGACAGCCATGCCAGATTTTGCGAATCTAACGGAATTAGAATACCTCTATATTTCTTCCTGCGAGTTTCCGGGAACCATGACGAACCTTAGTCTTCCCAACTTAAAACTACTCACTTTCATTTATAACTTTATTGACGGTCCGATTCCCAATTTCGATCTACCAAACCTAGAAGAATTAAATCTCAAAAAAAGTGAACTCACCGGACCACTACCCAATTTTGATTTACCCAACTTGATTGAAATGGACCTTTCTCAAAACAATCTTGAGGGCACAATTCCACTTTGGGATTTACCGAACCTCGAGGAAATGATTTTAGAACAGAATAGTTTGACGGGTGGTATTCCTGATTTTAATATGCCGAAATTACGAACCTTGAGACTGCGCTCGAATCAGCTCGACGGCACAATTCCCGATTTTACGGGAGTCCCTGAACTCCGTTACTTGGAAGCAAATGCCAATCAGCTTACAGGCGTTTTGCCCGATTTCAGCAACGTGCCGCTTTTATTTAGCATTCGTTTATTTTTCAATAATTTATCTGGTCCCGTTCCTAATTTTTCAAACATTCCTCAGCTCTCGACTTTAAAAATTAGTAATAATAATTTCTCTGGACCAATCCCTAGTTTCGAATACTTAGTCAATTTATTTTCGATAGATATTAGTACAAATCAACTGACGGGTACCTTGCCTAGTTTCGTTAATTCGCCCAACTTACTAAGCATTAACTTGAGCTCTAATCTATTGACCGGAACCATTCCGAACTATCCTAACTTAGATGGATTGTGGCTCAATAATAACCAACTCACTGGAGAGATTCCAGACTTGAACAATTGCCCTGACCTTAGAAGGCTTTTCCTTCACAGTAATCAATTAACCGGAAGTATTCCCAATTTCAACACACCAAAACTGGAGGATTGCTGGTTGAGTTACAATCAATTGACGGGAGAAATTCCAGAATTTAACCTTCCACTCCTAGAACGATTCTATGCTTTTACGAATCAACTCACCGGTTCCATTCCAAGTTTTATTAACTGTCCTTTATTAAGCGCATTGGGGCTTTCCGAAAATCAACTATCGGGTTGTTACGATCCGAATCTCTGTAATATTGGAACTGCTTATTTTGATGAAAACCCAGGCTTGCCTAACTCCGGTAGCCAGCAAACTTTCTTCTATTATTGCATTGACAATGATAGCCAATACGGTAAACCTTGTGATGATGGCAATCCTAATACCACTGGAGAAATCATTAACCTAGATTGTGAATGCGCTGCTGCTTCGCACGTCATTACCGGAAATGTCTTTCATGACCTCAACGAAAATTGTCTCCTCGAGAACGATGATGTCGGGCTAGAAAATTGGCTCATTAAATACGAAAATGCCTTTACACGCTACGCCAATACCGATAGTTTAGGAAACTACAATATCTACGTCAACGCGGGCAGTTACCAAGTGAGCTTGGTGCAAAAAAACATATACTGGACGCCTTGCCTACTCGATAGCGCATTGGTTCTAGATAATTCCAACGATACCATTCGCATCGATTTCCCCTTACAAGTCGAGTACAATTGCCCCTTGATGCAAGTGGATGTTGGTGCACCGTTTATTCGCCGTTGTTTTGCGAATACTTATACGGTGAGTTACTGCAACGAAGGCACCGTCTCCGAAAACAATGCCTACGTAGAAGTTACTTTTGATGAATTTACAACCGTCGACTCTAGCTCCGTACCTTGGACGAGCCAAACGGGCAATACCTTTACTTTCCCCATTGGTTTTGTTGACGTTGGTGATTGTGGCAACTTTCGAGTACACACCACTTTAGATTGTGATAGTACTTTCTTGGGACAAGCACACTGTGTCGAAGCCCATATTTATCCCGATTCTATTTGCTTGCCGCCCAATACCCTTTGGGATGGCTCTACCATCATGGTTGACGGAAATTGTGTCGGAGATTCCATCTTATTCTCGATCGAAAATACGGGTAGTAATGATATGCAAGCGCCACTCAACTACATCGTCGTAGAAGATCAAATTATTCATCTCAACGGAACCTTCCAGTTGAATAGTGGTGATACGCAGCAATTAGCGATTCCTGCGACGGGACAAACTTACCGTTTAGAAGCAGACCAAGCGCCTTTCCATCCCACAAATGGAATGCCCTCCGTAACGATTGAAGCTTGTAGTGTCGACGGCGGTGCCATCAGCTTAGGCTTTTTAAATATGTTTGCCAACAACGAACAAGACCCTTTCCGTACTGTTTTTTGTGGAAACAATATTGGCTCTTTTGACCCCAACGACAAACGTGGTTTTCCCTTAGGACTCGGTGACAACCATATTATTTATCCAGATACCGATTTAGATTATCAGATTCGTTTTCAAAATACAGGAACGGATACAGCGTTTACCGTGATCATCCGAGATACGATTTCAACAGACTTAAACCTAGAGACTTTCCGTCCGGGCGCCAGTAGCCACGAATACGAATGGCAATTATTTCCAGGCAATATGGTAGAGTTTCGTTTTTACGATATCATGCTACCCGATAGCAATGTCAACGAAGTTGCTTCCCACGGATTTGTCAATTATAAAATTGAACAACAGGCAGACAATTTACCGGGAACGGTGATTAACAATCAAGCAGCTATTTATTTTGACTTCAATGATCCTATTTTCACCAATATTACCACACACCGCATTGAAGATAAACCGACTTTACTGGATACTTTATACAGCACTTATTGCACCAGCGACATTTACAATACAGACACCGTAGCATTGATCCCGAGTAACCTTAGCAGCTTCGAAATAGCAACGACACACTTTGTCACCATTTTGGGAGAACAGCAATCAACCATTGATACTATGATTACGGAAGGTACTCTATTTAATGGTTTGCCCTACTCGAATGATACCAGCTTCACACTCGTTTACGAAGACATCAACGGTTGCGACAGTACGGTCACCATTAACTTAGACATACTTACTTCAACCGATACCAAACCTGACGCGATTACGAGCTTAACACTTGTGCCAAATCCAGTACAGGGAGATTTATACTTGCAAATTCGATTGAAGGAAAATACGACACTCGACTTACAGATTTTTAACCAGCAAGGTCAGCAAGTGCAAGTTAGCCGAGCCTTACCCTTGCAGAAAGGGTTGCAACGCGTGCCAGTCGATGTACGTCAGTTGGCACCGGGTGTTTATTTCTTACAATTGACGAGTGCACAAGCACAGTGGACAGAAAAATTATTCATTTACTGAAGTTATTTAAAGTTTGAAAGCTAGAACGACTATGATACAGTTATTCAAAATTGTCGATTAAAAATTGAATAACTGTCTAAGTGCCCCAATCGCGTTTGCTCGCGTTGGGGTATTTTTTTTAAAACAAAATGCAAGCCCAAAGCAAAAAACGAGGCAATCCCTTTTTTATCCCAACTAAAGCCTATTTCTTTGTTGTTTATTACTTTGTAATTATTTAAAATAGATTTCCTATGCGTGTGATGATCCTTCTGAGTTGTAGCTTATTTTGGTTATTAAGTTGCCAATCTGCAAAATCTCCAGCTACCCAAAAAACCTTAACCCAAGCGGTTCAAGCTTTTGAGCAAGACAACTATGAACAAGCCTTATTCTTAGCCGAAAAAGTTTTAGCTCAAGATCCTCATCAGCCCGATGCACTCATTTTGAAAGCGCAGTGTAAAATTAAAAGTAAAGATCGTGCGGCAGGATTACAGCTACTAGAGCAGCTTTTACAAAAGCACCCAACGTACCACAAAGCTTTAGCCTATCGCTCTTTGCTCTTAGCGGAAGATAAAAAATTAGACGCCGCTTTAGTAGATATTAATGCAGCCTTGAAGTTAGCACCCAATCAGCCCAATTACCAATCCGAAAAAGGGATTATTTATCAACAAATGGGGCAGCACGAAAAAGCCATTCAAAGTTTTTCTGCCATTATTGAAAAGCACCCAAAACACGAAAGCGCTTACTACTTTCGAGCAATCAATAAAAATAAGCTGAACGATAAAACAGGTGCTTTAGCCGATTTTGACCAAGCGATTCAGCTCCATCGCGATGTGCCCGAAATGTATTCTAAGCGAGCCTTCTTACAGATGGATCTAAATAACTATCCCGCAGCCATCCAAGATTTTAGTAAAGTAATTGTACTCGCTCCCGAAGAAAATCAAAATAACCAAATCGCCATCGCTTTCAACAATCGAGGATTTGCACGCTACAAAAATCAAGCCTTTGGACAAGCCTTAGATGATATCAATTATAGCTTACAACTCTTTCCCGAAAATGCGTACGCTTATAAAAATCGAGCATTGGCACATCTCGCGCAAGGCAAAAACAAGGAAGCTTGTCATGACTTAGTGTTGGCTTTGCAGCATAAATTCACGGCGCAATACGGGCAAGAAGTCGTTGAACTCAGAAAAAAACATTGCCGTTAGTCAACCGATTGCACTCCGACTTTGTTAATTATAAATACTAAGCCAAAACAACGACGTATGCCCGAGTTACCAGAAGTCAATACTTTTCAGCAATATTTTGAAGAAAGTTCGCTAGACCAAAAAATTGTAGCCGTTGAAGTCCACGACGGAAAAATTATTCGCAATATCGATCCTACTAGTTTCATTGAAAAACTAACGGGCAGAACCTTTGTAGGTTCCTATCGCAGAGGGAAATACTTATTTGCGACGCTGGATAATGATTGTCACCTCCTACTTCATTTTGGGATGACGGGCGATATCAAGTATTACCAAGAACTAGAAGAAAAGCCCAAGCACGAACGCTTTGTCCTTATTTTTGAAAATGGTTTTCGCTTGGGGTTTGACTGTCCTCGTAAATTTGCGAGGATTTTATTTTTAGAAGACTTAGCAGGTTACCTCAAAGAGGTTGGTTTGGGAGAAGATGCCTTGCAGATTAGCGAAGAAGAATTTTTAGCAAAAATGGGGCAGCGTAAATCGAGTATCAAAGGATTCCTACTCAACCAAAAACTACTCGCCGGCGTGGGCAATTTATACGCCGATGAAATTTGTTACCAAACGCGCGTACATCCTGGGTCTACCGTCAAGGCTTTGCCCAAAAAGCAACGCAAAGCCATTTTTAAAGCCATGCAAGATATTTTACAAACGGCAATCAAACGTACCGCTTACTACAAAGACTATCCTGAAAACTGGTTTTTTCAATGGCGCGTGGAAGGTCAGGCTGCACCCAATGGAAAAGGTGTCGTCCGTACCGATAAAATTGCGGGTAGAACGACCTACTATTTTGCGGGCTGGCAGAAATTATATGCCTAACGAAAGAAGCAGCTTGCTACCCGTGTAACCCACATTCTCTATTTTGAAAACATTTCGTCGGATCAAAATATTTAGTTTCGTTGGGCAGTTTGTGCTCCGCCAAATAAGCATCAATTTGATCATCTGACCAATAATAAAATGGACTTACTTTTAAAATTCCTTCCTTACTGAAACTCAAAATATCTAAGGTGTCCCTGAAAGCAGTTTGTCCCCGACGCAAATTTGTAAACCACACATCCGGTCGATGTGCTTCTATCGCTCTCCGAAAAGGCTCCAGTTTTACTTCTTCGGTAAACTTTTTGTGTCTGGGATCCGCAGGCATCGGAATACCACCAAAACTGCGATCTCGCTGAGCAAGTGTTGATAAGGGCAAATATATCTGTAAGTTTAGTTTTAACCTTTGCTTTAAATGCTTAGCGTAATTATGCGTATAACTAGTATTGTATCCCGTATCACACCAGATCACTGGAAGACAGTGATCCACTTCGCTCATCAGGTGAATTAAAGAAGCCGAGCGAGGACCGAAATTGGTAGTCAAAATGGGACGCTTCCCCAAACGAATTGCCCACAAAGCAATCGCTCGTGGTGTTTTATCTTTCAATCTTTGATTGAACTCGAAGATATTTTTTTTAGTAACTTTCATTGATTTCTTATTGCTCCAGCATTTCCTTTAGGTTACTGGCTTGACTTTCCTAGGTTTCCTCCTTCTTGTAGATCATCTTCCAACCTTCATAAAAAGTAAAACCCTATAGGATTAATAGGATAATAGAATAAATCTATTTCCTTTTAATCAGAAAAGCAAGTATTATCCTACTAAATTACTAGACTAAGCAAAAAGAGATCGAACCAATTGCCAATTAAAATTTTGATCAACTAAATAATAAAAGAATATACATCTAGCTAAATCAATATTAGACGGTATAAAAAACACACAAAAGCTACTATTCGGAGTATATTATTTGTATGTCAAATAAAAAATTAGGAGAAGGTAGCGCAAAGGAAAAGAAAGATCATTCGCTTATTGCTTACCCGCAGCGGGTAGAATAAAATCGGCGAGTGTGCTATTTTCTAAGATAGCCAAGGTATTATCTCGAATTTGAATCATGAGTCGATGCACGCCACAAGCATCTTCGTCGGGACAATCCCCGCATTTTTCGTAGAAGTTTAAACTAACGCAGGGAACCATTGCGATTGGTCCTTCCAAGATTCGGTAAACAGAGGCGATGGTAATATCACGAGGATCTTTTAGCAAATAATACCCACCTCCTTTTCCTTTTTTCGAACCTAGGAAACCAGCCTTGCGCAAGGAAAGTAGAATAGATTCAAGAAATTTCTGAGAAATATTTTCCGTTTTGGCGATCGTTGAAATCTGAATTGGAGCATCCGTTTCTGCTTTAGCCAACATGGCTAAGGCTTTGAGTCCATATTTAGTTTTCTTCGAAATCATACTCGTAAATATAGTGCTTTTCTTTGAGGATACTTTAAAACAGCTTCTAAAATTAAGTAGCAAGGTAAAATTAAATGGTGCTAGATTTTGAGTAGCATCCAGCTACGAAAACCGCACTTAGCTTTTACTAAGTAAAGATTTGAGCAACGACGAGGCTATGCAAAAGAGGAGGCAAGTTAATCAGTGGTTTTATTTGTATTGGTAATTTTTATTACAAAAAAACGAAGTTGTCTGCATGGAGACAACTTCGTTTCTAATATCAAATTCTTTCAAAAATGCGGTAAGCATCAGACAAAGTATTTTAAGCCTTAGCATCTTCTGCGGTCGTATCTTCTACGTCAATAACCGCTTCTCCT
>CALFBG010000204.1 GCA_937951685.1 uncultured Saprospiraceae bacterium
CAATTTGTCGGATCGGTATTGTCTACTAAGTCAATTACGGGAGATGTAGGTTCTGTTAAAACGACTGGATTACTACCGTAAATTACTTCACAACTACCATCATCATTTCTAACTAAAACCGTATAACTGCCCGCTGGCAAACCGATAAAGCTGCCGCCGGCTACCCAAGTGCCACCATTATCAATGCTATATTCATAACTACCACTGCCACTCGATGCTGTAATGGTAATCGTACCATTTCCAGTACCGCAATTTGTCGGATCGGTACTGTCTACTAAGTCAATTACGGGAGATGTAGGTTCTGTTAAAACGACTGGATTACTACCGTAAATTACTTCGCAACTACCATCATCGTTTCTAACTAAAACCGTATAACTGCCCGCTGGCAAACCGATAAAACTGCCACCGGCGACCCAAGTGCCACCATTATCAATGCTATATTCATAACTACCACTGCCACTCGATGCCGTAATGGTAATCGTGCCATTTCCAGTACCACAATTTGTCGGATCGGTATTGTCTACTAAATCAATTATAGGCTGAGTTGCATCCAGTAAAACCTCCGGTGGAGCAGTCGAGCTGCAACCTGTTCCATTATCTGCTACTTCCACGTCGTACGTTCCACTCGTTAACCCAGTAAAACTATTCGCTACTTGGAAAGTTGTTCCTCCGTCAATACTATATTCGAAGGGACCTACACCGCCAGAAGCGGTAATTGTAAGTGTTCCGTCGTTACCACCACAGGTTGTAGGAGAAGTAGTACTAATATCATCAATATTAGGACCTGGTGCAGGAACAAGAATGACTGGATTGAGCGCGTAAGTTTCTTCGCATCCACCGCCAAATGATCTTGCTTGAATGGTATAAGACCCTGGCGCTAGATTAGGGAAAATGCTATTAGGATTCCAAAATCCACCACCGTCAATACTATATTCAAATAAACCAGAGCCGTTAGCTAAAACAGTAATAGTACCATCTGGATTATTACAATCTGTAGGTTGACTTACCGTTACGGTATCTAAATCTGGTGATGGGTTAACCGTTATCAAAACAGAATCTGTCGTAATACATGCGCCAACGCTACTGGTAACAAAATACTCTGTCGTCGTCGCTGGAAAAGCTTCAGGACTTGCACAAGTTGTACAAGTCAAACTTCCCGTTGGTGTCCAATTATAATTACTGCCGTTGATGGCGTTTAAAGTGAGCGTGTCTCCGAGGCAAAGCGTAGCATCCAATCCTGCGTCGACGGGAATACAATCTATAAAACCTGCATAGAGAGTATCATTTATTGCGCCAGCAAGAATTGTAAAATCTGCGGTTCTTCCAGTGGTAGGATTGGCATCACTATCCGTCGCATCACTACCTTGGTCTTGTATCGTTCCAACATTGTTGCCGGGGAGCGAAGTTGGATCAAAAATCACATAATATAAGCCGGGGAGCACATCTGTAAACTGATAGATTCCACTAACCATTGAGCTTACCGTATCCAGAGGCGTATCTGTATTTGCATCGTAAAGAATCACATCAACACCGACGATTCCGGGCTCTACTCCTGCATCGTACTGACCATTTCCATTGAGGTCTTGCCAGACGAGATTACCGATCGTTCCTCCGTTAAAGAAACCTGCATCTTCGGTCGTTAAATTAGTACCCGAAGTCAGTATATAAATTGCCGTTTGTCCCGTTGTTGGGTTGGCATCACTATCGGTGGCGTCATCTCCTTGATTTTGTGGAACGCCTTCGTATCCAGTTGGTAAACTTACCAAGTCAAAAACAAGATAATAACTTGCTGGTCCGAGATCGTCGAAACGATAATTCCCCGTACCATCCGTCAAGACAGTATCCAAGGGTAAACCTGAATTGTTATCGTAAAGAATGACACTTATGTTTGGCAAACCTGTTTCACCAAGTTCTCGTTGTCCATTATTATTGAGGTCATCCCAAGCAACTCCGGTGAGGGAAGCGGGGATATAAAGTCCAGCATCAATGGTATTGTTGACTGCTCCCGTTGCGAGGGTAATCGTTCCGGTATTTCCCGTCGTAGGATCAGGATCGCTATCCACATTCGCACTACCTTGTCCGGTAGCAGGAAAAATACTGGTAGCTGGTCCGGTAGACCGATCTACAAAAACGTAGTAATTTCCTGCCGTTAGATTGAGGAAAGCATACATTCCGAGTGCATCGGTTGTCGTTGTATCAATCGGTAAATTTGTATCTGCATTATAAAGGACTAACTGCACTCCTACGACACCTGTTTCTCCGCCATCTTGTACGCCATTATAATTTAAATCATTCCAAACAAAATTACCGATGGTAGCCATGGTAAAGAAGCCTGCGTCAATATTAGCGATTGTTTGTCCGGGAAGCGGGGTGAAATATCCCGTAACTCCAGAAATAGGATCAGCATCACTATCCGTAGTTGCTGCACCAGTATTTTGTGGAACACCTTGGTAATTGGGAGCGATACTCGCCGTATCGAAAACGAGGTAATAAGTTCTCGATTCAACACCGGTAAAACTATAAATTCCCGTTACCGTAGTAACGATTGTATCTAAAGGTGAATTGGTAATACTATCATATAAAATAACATTAACACCAGCTAAACCATCTTCTCCAAGTTCTTGCTGACCATTATTATTCAAATCTGTCCAAACAAAACCTTCCAAGGTTGCGCCGGGATAAAAACCTGCATCAATTAAAAAGTTATCTCCCGCCGTGGGATCAAAATTAAAGGCTATGGTTCTTCCGGTAGCAGGATCAAAATCGTTATCTGTAGCACTTGTTCCCATACCAATGGGAGCTGGTAATAAATCTGTAAAACCATTCGTATTTCCCGTAGGATCAAAAACGAGGTAATAATCACCAGCCATTGGATCGACGAAAGTGTAAGCACCTGCATTGTTGGTATACACGGTATCAATTGGCATATCGGTATTATCATCATAACGAATAACCATTACATTTTCTAAACCCGTTTCTCCGCCATCTTGAATGCCATTTCCATTGGCATCAAGCCAAACAAAATCACCAATATCTCCTTGTACGGCTCTAAAACCAATATCTAAAGAATGATCAAAAGGTCGTGCAAAATTATTGGTTCGGAGTTGTACATAAGGATAACCTGCAAAAGAGAAAGTTCCCGGAGCGATAATTCCATCCGCGTCATTTTTATCGGGTCGATTTCCGGAACCGACATTCAACTCTGTTAACTCATGATTAGTTCCTAAAATATCTAACCAACCCGTTCCCGCGTCAAAACTTGGATCTTCTAAAACTACGTAGTAATTGGTATCCCTCAATAAACCCGCTGCGCCATTTAAGTTAACATTACTAGCGTCAAAATAATATTCTCCTTCACTGTCCGACGTTGTTGCCCCTACTAAAAGGAATACGCCCGGAGTTGTCTCTAAGTATAAATTGACATTCAAACCGGACAAAGGCGTTTCACCATCCTCCTGAATACCATCACCGTTCGTATCTAGCCAGACGTAGCTACCTAGGCTCGCGCGGTTTCCTTTATAAACATCTACGTCTCCATAAATACTTTTGTCCGTAGCCGTTACTTCATAGTCCATATCAGCGATGATACTTCCCGGAGAATCACCACCATCTACAGCAGTAAATTGTAATCCGTAAATAACGCCCGGAGGAGGAGGTCCCGCTGGGATTCCCATCAAAGCATCTCCAGTTAAAAGTATATATTCTTCACATTCTTCTGTAATATTTAAAGCTTGTCCTACGCCTACTGAATCTACATTTTGGTAAGCCCAAGCTACGCCACCTCTAGCATTTTCGTGTCCGTTGACATCGCCAATATCGTATTTTTGATCGTTGCCAATCGGAATATCGGTGTCTGCGGTCCAAGTCCCTGTACCGCCGTCGTATTTTAGTACCCGAGCTTTGTGTGGTGCAGAAGAAGGTGGTCCGAATGGATCCGAATCGAACCCCGTTTCGGCGAGTAGCACACTTGTATAATCATAATTAAATTCTATATCTCCTACGGGCATACTGTAAGTCGGTGCCGTTGTTCGATAAGGTAAAGTTATTTCTAATTGATCGGTCGCGGGTAAAAAAGCGCCCGTTGCATCTAAGGCAATTGATCTAATGGTGTTCGGATTGCCCGTTGCTAAATTATCCGTCGCCCAGACGGAATAATATACTCTATTTTCTTTTGCGTTGTAACTAACGCCTAACAAACGTTCTCCGACGGGAGCAATTGTAAAAGTAGAAGTATCTGCGTTGAGTGGATCAAAGGAACCTAGTAATGCTCCGGAAGTTTGATCTACACGATGAATCATTCCATTATCAAGGTTGACCGTTAGGAGTTGATTATGAACGGGGTCGAGGTCGAGAAATCCTAAACCTCGATTTCCGGGTAGTACCGATAATACAGATACTGCGCCGGTAGTTGCATCGATTTCAAAAATTCTTGCAGAATCTACACCATTAATATCTAAGTATAAGACTGAAGCCGCAGCGTAAATCGTTCCCGTGGATTGATCAATCGTCGTTGCAAAAATATCGGACCCCGAAAAGTCGGCAGTCGTCCAGCTCATTCCTTCTGGAATGTTGGCAGATTGATCTGTCCCGTAGTTGGATGGATCCTGAAATAACGTTCCCATCTGCTGTATGCGCTTTACGGCGACGGTTGTCTGTGTACCGATACTAGGTGGTGCACAAGAAATGACCGCATCTCCCGTTTGCAAAACTTGCGCAAAGCTTACATTTGATAACGATAGAAAAAATCCCAATACCATTAAGAGGAAGCTAAGCTTAGCTTGATAGATTCTCTTGCTAAAATAAGAAGATAAACCTTTTGAGAGCTGGTTCCCTGTTAATAGTTCTTTGAGTAAGTTCACGTACATGGATTTAGTTTTTTTCAATTAATACAACTGAAGGTGTTCTTTTGTCTGGAAATTATTACTGAAGTAGGGTGACGATTTTTTAAAATACACCACTTCTAATTCCGTGTGTTCACGAAGCTTTGAGCTTAAGGTTTACATAAGAAAGTCCATCTCTCCCTTGACGCAGGAAAGACAGCTTGTTAAATAAATTCTTCTTTGCCCTAAAATACATCGGCAAAAAAGATCCCAAAATCTGCTCGTCATAAATACCATTTAGTATAGTCGCCCAAGAAATTGTTTAAAAGGAAAAATTACTCCTCAAAAAGCTTCATACTTGGACAAGCTTGAATTAGTGTCGAATCCTTTTGCTAAGATTCTTATGATTGAAGCGATTATACTCGCTCAATGATTAAGTTTATAATGGTTGTTACGCTTAGATAGAGCAAATGAGCTTAAGTAGAAAGGAGTTTTATTTTCACCAAGATGCTTTTACAGGAAATGGAAGAGACCATTACTGAAAAATAACACTAGGTCAAAACAAAAGACACAATAACTTTGTAAACTTAGGTTTTGTCTAACTACGTAAAAGAATGTTTAACATTTCAACAATGAGTGGTGCTTCATCAATTTAGTTCGGCGAAAAGCTTTCTAAATCTTTGATTTTGCTCAATGCGAAAATTTAAACATACTCTAGGGTTATGTATGGTATGATCTCTTACAATTGGTGTGCGGAAGTGTTTTTGAGGTATTCTTGTGGAGCTACGCCAGCGATAACACTAGGAAAGCTCCATTGTGACTTTCGACAAGTATATCAATTACTCACAATATCACAAATCACATTGGTCAAATTTTGTACCAAAAAATAGTTTACGAAATATTCATAAGCCTACATTTGAATTTAACACAATTTAATGGCAATATCATTTTGCCTTGCTACTTACTTCTAACACATGATTCCGTATCCACATATCATACCAACTTATGCACTCGACGAGATAGATATCGTCAAATGGATAGTTTTTAGCAAAAACAATGTTTTAATGGTGTTTGGATAGCTGTAAAGGGAAACCCTTTTCAGTGCCAAACTTCGAGTATTTGCGACTGGTAAATTCTAAATTCCGCCGCTACAGTCAGCTGTAAATAGCAAAATACCCTACCGAAAAACGGTAGGGCAATTTTTATGGTAATCTAAAAATAATAGAATTTCATATTGTGTAGATGAAGCACCTTTTTCAGTAAAAATATAGGCGTTCTAATCATTTACAAATAGGCAAAAGCTATTCCAGAATTCAATTGGGTTTAAAGAAAATTAGATAGGTTAATTTTAACTCCTACGTATCCTACGCATTTAGATATGCTTAGCAATACAATGGAAAGTTATTTTTTTGTGAATTTATGTGTTTCGGTGAGTAGATCGCCTGTCCTTGAGGCTTCTTAAAGCGGATTGTACTAAATTTGGTGGAAATAGAATCGACAGGAATGGACAAAAAAATAGCGAGTCGCTTCGATAAACAAAGCGACTCGCTATAACAAATTATAATCCCATGAACATATCCTAGTTTGAAGCCGATCTTATTCGGCGGGCTGAGTTTGACTCGTCAGCGGAGTTTTAACTTATTTATTAACTGATTTAGGGCAAAACCTAAATTTATATCTTTGTCAGCGATTAAAAGTTAAATAGTAAGTCGTACCATGAGGAACGACTCACTATCAACAAATTATAATCCCATGAACATATCCAAGTTTGAAGCCGATCTTATTCGGCAAGCTGAGTTTGACTCGTCAGCTGAGTTTATTAACTGATTTAGGATAAACCTAAATTTTATTATCTTTGT
>CALFBG010000205.1 GCA_937951685.1 uncultured Saprospiraceae bacterium
TTCAGCTTTTTTTCGTCACCGCAGCTATGGCTGCATAAATTCTGAACAGAATTTACCGCTTGCGGATGGGATGCAAAAGAGCTTCGTCCTGAATCACAAGCCTTTACCTTCAACTTCTAACATCATTTTAAAACAACTTCATTATGAAAATTGAAACCCGCGCTACTTTTATTCAACATACTTTCTAAAAAATAAAATTATGGCTTACGAAGCAGAAGGTCGTTTATACAAAAAATTTGATACGGCACAAGTAACAGATTCTTTCAAAAAAAGAGAATTTGTTTTAGAAATAGAAGACGGAGCTTATACACAATTGATCAAATTTCAATTGACGCAAAATAATTGTGATAAGTTGGAGCCTTTCAACGAAGGCGATACGATAAAAATTAATTTTTCCTTACGAGGAAGAGAATATACCAAAGAAGGTCGTACGAGTTATTTCACTAACTTAGACGCGTGGAGAGTAGAAGGTGCCGGCAATAATGCGAATGCGCCAGCTCAACCTGCAGCGGGGGCGGGATTAAACGATTTCCCTAAAGCAGATGATGCACCAGCTATAGATGCGAATGACGATTTACCCTTCTAACACTCTAGCAGTACGCAAGTGATGATTCGACAGGATTCAAGAGATTTATTTCTTTTGAATCCTGTTTGATTTTATGTATCTTATCTATGAAGTTGTTTTGTATTACGCTCCTGATTCCCTTACTTGGGTTTGTAATTGATCGGCTTGGACAATATTTCAGACCGCTTAGTCTTTATATCTATGATGAAATTAATAACTACCACTTTATTTTTAGGTCTTTTTCCGCTTTTAACAATCGGACAAACCCTTACAGGCATTGCCGCGCGCTGGGACGATAATTTGACGGAATGGAATATTTTCACAGACGACGGAGCAGAAGACGAGGCACAAGGACAATTAGAGTTGCGCTGGGGAAGAGAAGGAAGGGAATGGGATTACCGGATTAATGACTATATCGGAAGCATCGAACAACGCTGGCGAGAAGATCCGACACAATGGGAAATGAGAGGCGACAATGAGATTATCACGGCACGTACCATCTGGTTTGACAACTTAACCGAATGGCGATTGACCGATAACGATATTACGCTAACCCTCAAACCACGCTGGGGAACTTTTGCCAACGAATGGGTTATTGAAGAAGAGAAATACGGTAAATTCGAAATGTTCACCGAGTATGAGTTTGATCCGCGAGATTGGGTAATCATAGACGAATTGAGCGAAGACATCAGCCTAAATATGAAAATGGCGATTGTCTTCTTGGTGGTTTACCACAGTATTCGAGCATAAAAAACGTCATTCCTGAGCAGTGCTCAACAATGACGTTTTAGCCTTTATTGGTCGTTAAAGATTTTTAAGCAACTTTTTCTAAAATCTGTGCGGCATGATCCTTTGCTTTTACTTTGGTGTATAATCCTTCGATCTTTCCTTTCTCATCAATCACGAAAGTGGTGCGATACACGCCATCATATTTTTTGCCAAACATTTGTTTCGGTCCCCAAACTTTATACGCTTGTAAAACAGTTTGATCCGTATCTGCAAGCAATGGAAAAGGGAGTTCATGCTTCTTAATGAAGTTTTGGTGCTTCTTAGCGCTATCCGGACTAACCCCCAACAATTCAAACCCCGCCGCTTTTAATTCTGCGTAATTATCTCTCAGGTTACAAACTTCCACGGTACAAGTCGGCGTATTATCTTTAGGATAAAAAAACAAGATTAATTTTTTGCCTTTGTAATCCTTCAAACTGATACTTTCGCCGTTCTCATCGAGCGCCGTAAAATCGGGTGCTTTATCTCCTATCTTTAAAGTTGTCATTAGTAGTGTTTTAAATTTTAAAATACGTTGTAGGAGGATAACAATTTTAAGCCAAAGTTGTTGAGTTAAAACAAAAACTTCCGCATCCTTAACGCGTAAAAGGACGCTCAAAGACGGAGCGATTCCCCCGATCATCTTGAACTTCCAAACGCAGCATATGTTTCCCTTTTCCAATCCGTCCATCGAAGCGATGCGTTAGCAAGTCTTTCTTCGCATCGTAGGAAAAAAGTATCCATTGTCCATCGACGGTGGCCGTGTAGCTAAACTCATCCAGATTACGAGCTACGGAATAATTCTCTTTGATTGAAAAACTCATTTTCGAAAAGCCGCGCATATCCTTCTTAAATCTTTTAGGAATAATTCGAGGTGCCTTTTCGTCAACCATGATCGAATAATCGCCAAAATCTCTCACCTTAGCCATTAGCCTTCCATCTTTCCAAGTCCCACCACAATTTTTTACTTTATTATCTTTACCACAATAGGCAATAAATGCTTTCGTACGCAAAGAATCCGGCAAACCTACTGGTCGAATCCCGATATCGAAATAACGATGGACGGGCATTTTATAATCATGTATATGATGTACCGAAGAATAGACGCCATTTGATTTTTCGGCACTGGCTTGGTATTGTAAATAGAGCGGTTCGTAAAGACTATTTTTTGGAAAAAACAAATATAAGGAAGCTGTTTCAATCATATTCTCTTCTTGGTAAGGAAGGATATAATTATACGTTTTGGAGGGTGGCGGGGAAATTTCTTTGCGCTTGACCCAAAACTCTAAGCTTGCCGTATTTCCATCGTAGTCTTTCGCTTTGAGGGTGATTTTGCTCGTCTGATGTTGATGCAAATCAATGACACCGTTCCCCAATTGATTTGGATAAATCGATAATTTATTTCCCGGAAGGGCATAACAACGATTAAAATAACTCTTCTTTGTTACTTGCTCTTCGTAATCCAAATGAGCATTGATGTAGCGCGTTTCATCGAAAGCAAAAGTTTCCATTTCAAAATCGTAGATCAACTGATCATCTTGATACATCGCCACTGAATAAACGCCATTCCAATTCGCAACGCCCGCGAAATGATCGTAAGTTTTTAGCCCAAATCCTGCACGCCACGCACCGATACTCATCGTGTCTCCTTTAATTTTATATCGGTTGTTTTTTAGTTGAATCAACTTCAGGATTTGGGTCGCTTGGGTAACTCTTTTATCGTTAAGTGAATAGATTTTGAGCTCGTGAAGTTTTGGGGGACGATTATCCGTTACTTGAATGCCAAAAAGTAGAGGATTAATAGGTTTTTCCGTTTTGGTATCTCGAATTTCGAAGTGTAAATGTGGTCCGTAAGATCGTCCAGAAAGACCCAATTTCCCAAGTTCCTCTCCTTTAGTTAGGGAAAACTCCCCTGGTTTTGGAAAAAGTTCTAGTTCGTAAGTTTGCGCTTTATACTGTGCGCTTTCAACGTAATCTTCTAAAGCTTTGCTAAAACGATCAAGGTGCGCATAGACGCTCGTATAACCATTGGGATGATCTACATAAATCACTTTACCGTATCCACCCGCTGCTACTTTTATGCGAGAAACATAACCTTCAGCAATCGCTAAAATAGGTTCTCCAATTTTTCCGTTCCGCGATTTAATGTCGATGCCGGCGTGAAAATGATTGGGTCTTAATTCCCCAAACGTACCGGATAATTTAATACTATGCGTTACGGGAGAACGAAAATAATCTTGTGGATAATTTTTACGGGAGGGCAAAGCACTAAAACTCAATGCACTACCTAAGACAACGAAAAGGAACAGTAATGTTCGCATGAAAAATTTGTTTTTGGTGATTCTTCTGGCAAGCTATTATTTATGCTAGAAAACCATTTTTTGATCAAAATACGGAGAAGCCGTTTCTCAAAGCGATGATAAATATTTACGAAACGTTTAAAGTAGCAATGCTATTTTTCGATCGCTGACAAAAGAATTGAAATGTGTTTAAATGAATTTTTACGATTAGTTTTTCGATACCTCGAACTAAGCATTTTTCCAGATTAATTTTGGATCGAAACGAGGTCCCCAACTTTCCTGCACGGTTTCCTCGGCGGCATTGTTAGCCATTATTTTTAAAAAATCCTTTCTAGGAATGCCACGTCCTCCCAAAGTTTCTAGATGCTGCGTTTCTTGCTGGCAATCTACGAGTTCGTATCCCCAAGCGTGCAAGTGCTTCACCAAACTAATAAAACCAAATTTAGAGGCGTTACTAACTTTCGCAAACATCGATTCTCCGTAGAAACACTTCCCGAGGGCTACGCCGTACAATCCCCCCACCAGCACTCCTTTTTGCCAAACTTCAACAGAATGTGCGAAGCCCAAATCAAATAAGCGCGTATAAGCATCAATCATATCCGTTGAGATCCAAGTACTTCCACTTTGTCCCTTTCGTGGCTGCCGTTGACAAGAACGAATGACCCCATCAAAATCTTGGTCAAAACTCAGCTCCAATTTTTTTTGATTAAAATAAGGACGCATACTCTTCGAAACTTTGAGTTCGTCGGGAAAAACTACAAAACGGGGATCAGGACTCCACCAAAGGATGGGATCTTCTGGGTTAAACCAAGGAAAAAGACCAATTCTGTAGGCTAGCAGTAAGCGCTCGACAGATAAATCACCTCCTACTGCGAGAATACCATCCTCATTAGCTAGTTCTGGATGTGGAAAAGCGAGTTCATTTTCTGTTAACCAAAATACGGGCACTTCAGGTATTTATTTTAGGTGTTAAGCTAGCGTCATTTACGTAGCACATTTTTTTGTAATCTCACACCGTAAAATTGTGCAAATTACATTCGCTTGCTTTGACAAATTAAAAAGGCTCTTGAACAACTTCCTTCATAAAAATACAGTAATGACCTTTTTGACCATTACTGTATTGAGCGTAATTCTCTAGAAAAAGCTAAGCTTACTTCGTCGTTTCAATTACTGCGGATAGACCTCTATCCACTAAAGCGTCCTTAAAAGGTTTCAAAACCAATTTTGGAGCAGTCTTAACCGTTGCCTTACCCTTAAAATGAATAAGTAAAGAAAGCTGTTCTGCTTGTTCAGAACTATAGTTCAAAATTTCAACAAAGGATTGGATTACCCAATCGAAAGTGTTGACCTCATCATTATAGACAATTAGCTGCGACTGTATTCCAACATCTGTCGATGCTTCCATTAAGAGCACTTCTTCTATGTCTTCTGTAGTTTGGTTATAGCCCATTATGAAATATTTTTATGATAAATACATTAAACTTAGTAATATATAAACTAGTTTAGGCGCGATAAAGTTTCCTTTACCTTAGAAAAATCTGGTAAATCCCCCGCAGACTCTAATACTTCTGCGTACTGTACCATTCCTTCTTTGTCGATCACAAAAGCTGCGCGTTTTGAGACTCCTTTCATATCCAAAACAAAATCTTCGTATAAAGCGCCATAGGCACGAGATACATTTTTGTTAAAATCGGATAAAAGTGGAAAATTATATTTTTCTATTTCTTTAAATTTCTCTAGTGTGAATAAAGAATCTACGGATATTGCTAAAATCTGAGCATCCAATCCTTCATAAGTGCTAATATCGTCTCTCATCGTACAAAGCTCCGTGGTACACACTCCCGTAAACGCTAATGGGAAAAAAAGTAATACTACATTTTTGCCTTTATAGTTTTCTAAAGAAACTTCAGCAGTATCAGAAGCGCGAAGCGTGAAATTAGGGGCTTTATCTCCAATTTTAATGATCATTTTATTGCTAGTGTTATAGGGTGAAAGTTTATTTTGATCAGCGATGGCATACCAAAATAAAATAAAATCTTGTTGCTAAGGAATTTTCGCTTAAGCTAGGGCTTATTTTAAACTTACCGCAATGTTGGTAAAATACTAGCCATTTAAAAAAGCCTAAGTTTTCAAAGATATGGAATTGCGTTGAATTTTTAATTGATGTACGCTCAAAATTGATCGCAAAAATGTAAATTTTAGCTATATTCGGCGAATATGACGAGAATCATACTTTTTTAAAACTCATTTCTATTCTTTTCCTACTAGCATGAAGGCAAAACAGCGCGCTTACCTAGAACTACATTTCGCCGTACTTTTGTTTGGTTTGACTGCTATTTTGGGAGACCTCATTCATCTATCTGCCTTGTTAATTGTATGGTGGCGCGTTTTGATTACTTGTATCAGTCTCTTTTTCTTGATTCGTTTTGGTAAAGTTTTACGGAAAATTCCCCGTAAAATTGTATTCCAATTTATGGGAATTGGCGTTTTAGTGGCGCTCCATTGGCTTTGCTTTTTTGGTGCCGTAAAGTATTCCAATGCATCCATTTGCCTAGTTTGCATGGCAACAACCTCATTTTTCACCTCTTTTCTAGAACCTTTGCTGCTCCAACAACGCATCAAATGGTACGAAATGCTTTTGGGTTTACTCATCATTCCCGGGATGATTCTGGTGGTGAATAATACGGAACTTTCGATGATGACGGGAATTGTAGTCGGATTACTGTCCGCCTTCCTCGCTGCGGTCTTTTCTATTCTCAATAAAAAAATGGTCGATCAAGCGGATCCTATGAGTATTACTTTCTTGGAATTGGGGAGTGCTTGGTTATTTCTTAGCTTGCTCTTACCGCTTTACTTTTACTATAATCCCGAAGCAAGCTTTTTGCCCAATCAAGCAGACTTTGGCTATTTGGCCATCTTAGCCTTGTTGTGTACTACACTCGCATATGTGCTATCGCTCAGAGCCTTGAAACACATTTCTGCTTTTGCGTCTAATTTAACTATTAACCTCGAACCCGTTTACGGAATTCTACTAGCTTATTTCATCTTACAAGAAAACGAAGAATTAAGCAATGGTTTTTACTACGGCGTCTGTATCATCTTAATTGCCGTTTTCTCTTACCCCTTTTTGACGAGGTTGTTTGAAGACAAAAGTATAAATACGAAGACAAATTAACCCACTGATTTAACTAGCTTTGGTTCTTTACAAAAGTTACGAAAGACAACAAAACTATGTAGTCCCTTTCTCCCCGCGCAATTCTTTTACACTAGGAAGTTGTTTAACGGATGCTTTTCTCCTATTTTTGCAAAAAGAAATCATTTATGAATTTTTCCTTGAAAAAGATTAATGCTTACTGCGAAGCGCACACGACCGAACAATCTGAGGTATTGTACGAGTTAGAGCGCGAAACCTATCTCAAAACGCTCGCACCACAAATGTTATCCGGACATTTACAAGGACAATTTCTGAGTTTCATCAGCCAAATGATTCAGCCAAAGTGTATACTGGAAATTGGTACTTTTACGGGTTACTCAGCGATTGCTTTAGCCAAAGGGCTTGCTCCGGGTGGCATGTTGCATACAATTGAAGCGAACGAAGAACTGGCACACATTAGCAACAAATACATCAAAAAAGCAGGATTGACCGATCGCATTACGACTTACTGCACGGATGCCAAGCAACTCATCAAAGAATTAGATTTGACCTTTGACTTGGTCTTTATTGATGCGGGTAAAAACGACTATGAGCTTTATTACGATTTGGTTTTTGATAAAGTGAAGTCGGGCGGCTACCTCTTGGCAGACAATGTACTTTGGAGTGGAAAAGTCGTACAAGCTACGCACGACAAAGACACCCAAACAATTGACCGCTTCAATAAAAAAGTACAGCAAGACCCACGGGTAGAAAATATTTTATTACCGATCAGAGACGGATTAATTTTAATGCGTAAGCGATAAGCAAGCGCTTTTTATTTGTTTTGGTCTTGAATTTTTTACTTATGAAAAATGTGCAACAATGGCTTCTCCCTTTCGCAAAACCCTTCTCGCTAAATCATTTTATTCACTTGAGTGGTCAGCGTTTATTGTTACCTTTTTATCATAGTATTCAAGACAAAGCCCCGCTCCCACACCTCGAAAACCTTTATCCACTTCGAACCAAAAAGCAGTTTGAAGCAGATCTGGATTATCTTTTGGAACATTACGAAGCCATCAGTCTCTCAGAATTGGTTGCTTGTATCGACGAGGATAAGGAAATTCGAAAAAACAGTTTTTTTCTTTCCTTTGACGATGGTTTACGGGCTTGCTACGAACTCATCGCCCCCATTTTAAAACGCAAAGGAATACCCGCTTGCTTTTTTTTAAATTCCGCTTTTGTAGATAATCAAAAATTATTCTATCGCTATAAAGTAAGTCTTCTTCTTGATCAGATTAATCGCAAACCACCGAGTAAGAGTTTGACTAAGAAGCTAGAAACAATTTTGCAAAAAAGTGAGCTAGAAGGTTGGACAATGCGCGAACAAATCCTTTCCATCGACTATCAGCAAAAAGACCTTACCGACGAATTAGCACAATTACTAAAAGTAGATTTTAAAAAATTCCTAGCGCAAGAACAGCCCTATCTCACAACTCCTCAAATCCGAGCAATGGAAAAAGATGGTTTTCAGTTTGGTGCACATAGTATTGATCATCCTTTGTACGAAGACCTCAGTCCTTTAGACCAAATTATACAAACGAAGGAAAGCCTACATTTTGTTGAAACACATTGCCGTCAACCGATTCGTAGTTTCGCATTTCCTTTTACTGACGATGGTGTTGCCGCTTCTTTTTTTGATAAAATGCACCAAGAACAAATTCTGGATATTTCTTTTGGAACGGCAGGTTTAAAAAAAGATAGTTGTCCTTTTCACTTTCAACGCTTACCAATGGAAGTTGGCGCTTACAGTGCCGCAGAGATTTTGAAGAGTACGTATGCCTATTATTTAGCAAAAGCACCATTCGGGAAAAACTTAGTACTCCGATCATAAATGATTAAGTAAAAACCCAATCCCCGTCGCCATCTTGTATCACTGGCGTCTCTACCAAATACTTTTCTAAGCTTTTTGCAATGCCAAAGGTTTTTTCTATTTTCTTTTGATAATAAAATGGCGTTTTCACCTGCGCCAAGTGCTCACAAATTTCTTTTTGAAAACAAACAAAACTTTCTGCTTGCTGCTCGAGCAAAATGTCAAGGATACTATCAACGACGAGTGGCAATGCTGTTTTTTCAAAATAAACGTAAGGTAATTTCAACTGATGATCTCGATTGGTAAAAAATAATACGGCGACTAGTTCTTCTTCTTTCCAAAGCTTGTAGACCAAATTTTTAAACACAGCGGCCACACTAGAAAAGTAATAGCGAGCGGCGACATCCTTAGCTTTATCCTGGGTGGATAACCACGGATAGGCTAAAATCCAATTGAGTGCTTCTCTATTACGACCGATCAATTCCTGCGTAGCGTGTGCCGTAATCCAATGGCCCGTTGCTTCATCAATTTTAGTGATGCTTTCTAGCCGTAGTGCAGATTGTTGGCGCGAACGACGCCACCAAGTTTTCTTTGCGCGGTACCAACTAGCATTGAGGAGCAAATCTACGCCACGTAAGAATCCCGTAAAAGGTGCAAGACTCGCTTTTTTCTGCGGCAATATTTTGTGAAATTTAAACGCTAAAAAACAACGTAAGCCGACCATTTTGCGAAAGCTAAAACCACCCATTTTTTCAAGAATCATCGTGGAATGCACCGGTAAATCATCAAATAACATCCGACCTTCCCACAGTTGTATTGCACGCAGCAAAAGCGGAAGTGCAATCCGTTTACCTTTTTCGGGGTGTCGCCACCAACAACTATTCCAAGCTACGGGGATTACTGACTCTTGTGCGAGTTGGTCTGGCAAACAGCCAACGTAACTAATCACTTCTCCAGTCTTATCAATTGCTACTAGTAAAGCAACCGCTTCGAGTTCTGCCTTTGGATTATGATATTGAGACAAGGCGCGCAAGGGCGTAATGGGTAGCGAAGGGCTATGCTGAAAAATGGAACTAGACAACAGCTCTTTTAACTCCTTAACCTTAAATTCGTGGATTTGCATGGATTGAGGTATTCCTGAACGGTGAACTTACAACGCTTAGGATAATTGATTTTGGATACCGATACAAATATCGCCTACCGTTTCGAAACCAATCATTGACATCAAATCAAACTTGATGTCAAAATGTTTTTCAATGGCATTGATAAGTATCGCATGACGCAACGAATCCCAGGCCTCAATATCATCTGGGCGAGTTGTCACGTCAATGATCAACTGCTCGTCCCCAAAGACTTCTCCAAAAATCGTTTGTACTGTCGTAAGTATTTCTGTTGCCATAAGTAGTTATTGATATCCTAATAGCCAATATACATCAAAGTTTCCGTATACCTTGAATCCGATTTTTCGGTAAACCCCTTCCCCCATCTTCGTAGCTTGCAAAGTCGCCAAATCACAATCGTAGTTTTTAGCGTCCGCCAAAGCATGATAGGTCAATGCAGAAGAAATACCTTGATTTCGATAATCTTCTAAAGTAGAAACGGCATAAATTCCAACCGTATTATCTCTTACAAAGCTCAATAAGGTGGAAACGGCCTTACCCGCAACTTTGGCTAAGTAAAAATGTGTTGCTTCAGAGTGTTCGTAAATCAGTTGAAACATATGCTCTTCGATCGTCCTACTTTTGAATAGCGTTTGATTAGCAAGTGCCACCCAAGTTTTTAAATCCGTAACCGTGCGTACCTCCTCAAGGGTTGCGCTATTAGTCGGCACCGTCGAGGACAAATCTGACAAACGCAGGCACATTCCTCGCCACTCGGCAAGCTGTTTAAACCCAAATTTACCTAAGCGCGTATTGACTGCCAACAAATCATTCTTCCGCAAACGAATCCAGAAGGCAGGAATAATCATTTGTTTAACCCCTTCAACAATCGTCGGTAAATCTGCGTTGAGCACATCCGAATCAAAAATCATCGTTGGCCAAGAAGAAGGGCGACAATCTACCCAATTGAAGTTTGGGCTCATTTGTAAAGTACAACTTCCGACGGTAGCAAATTCTTGGTAGAGCTGCGTCAGGTTTTTTTCATTTCTATCAATCAATTCCTTTTTTACGTGTAGTTTTTCTGAGAACGATTTTTCTCAATGCCTGTCGATCAACTTTTCCGCTGATATTTTGTGGCAAGACCGCTAACTGTGTGATACTCGCGGGTAATAGATACAATGGCAATTTTTCTTTTAAATGCGCTAAAATTACCGCACTCGTATAGTTTGTTTTTGCGCTGACCAAATGAATTTCAAAAATATCATTTTCGTTTTTTAAGACGATAGCAACGACTTGATCTGTATTTATAAATTTTCTAGTTAGTGTTTCTAACTCCCCTAATTCTACTTTATATCCTTGTATTTTATATTGATAATCTTTCCGACCACAACTATAATAAATTCCGTCTTCATCTTGAAAAGCTAAATCGCCACTGCGGTAAAATCTTTTCACAACACCTTGAATTTCCTTTTCAAAAAACACCTTTTGGTTCTTTTCTGGCAGTTTCCAGTATCCTTTCATCACATGATCTCCCGAAAAACACAATTCGCCAATTTCACCTTGCGTCACTACCTGCTGATTTTCATCAATCAAGATTGTCTGTGTATTTTTCCAAGGACGACCAAAAGCTAATACTTCTTGATAAGACTTGTATTGTTCCGGCTCCTTTTCCAATTCGTAAGATACACAAGCCATCGTAGTTTCGCAAGGGCCCGAGATATTAACAATCCGTGCATTAGGAATACAAGCTGCCCACGCCGTAGCCAAAGTTACATAAAAAGCTTCTCCACCCAAAATGGAATACCTCAATTCTGGAAGATTTATTTGGCTGAAATATGGTTTTAAAAGATTTAAGGTAGAAGGGACCATGGCTGCAACACTAACCTTGTGTGCTTTCATTACCTTGATCGCCGAGAGGTATTTAATTTTTGTCTCCGGCACGGTACACACCGCTGCCCCAATACACCAAGCCGGCAAGTAAGAAAGCAAAGACATATCAAAAGTCAAATCAAACATTTGTAGAAAACGATCTGCTTCGTTGAGTTCGTACCCCAAGGCAAAAAAAGCATCTAAACTACAATTGAGATTGCGCAAAGTATAAGGTACTCCTTTGGGTGTACCGGTACTTCCTGAAGTAAACAGCATACAGATAATCTGCTCGGGATCAGGTGTCTTAAAATCTAAAGATAATGCCGTTGGGGGTAATCCTGAAGTATGCAAAACCTTCCAAGTTGCCGCAGACTGCGTTGGTTTTATTTCGCTTGCCAAAACAAAAATACTATCAACCTGCTCCATTACAATGATATTCCGATCCAAAGGACTTTTAGTGCTCAAGGGCACAAATGCATAGCCTTCCATCCAAACGGCGATAATGCTCGCGTAAGTTTGTAGATCATCTTGTGCTAAAATGCCAATAAATTGAGTGTTGGGGCGTTCCTTTTGGAGCAAGGCTCGTACCTTAGCGACTTCTTCTCCTAACGAAGCGTAAGTATAAGCTTCATTTTTAAGATAGAATGCTATTTTTGTAGCACGTTGAAGAATGGACGTTTTTATTTTAGCAAGCATGAAATGGCCTGTTGAAAAAATGATAATACTCAAAAAGCACAATCGCTTCAAGACAAAGATACGATAAGCAAAACAAAGGAACTATATTTTGAGCAATAAGGAAGCCTATATTACATTTTGTCAGTCGCAGCCCGCGTTGCCTATTTTTTCGCAACCGTGGTATTTGGACGCCGTTTGTGGCGCGGCGAATTGGGAGGTCATTTTAATTAAACGTGGGAGTCAGATTGTAGCGAGTTGGCCTTATTATGTCAAACAAAAAGCTTTTTTCACCTACATTACTTTGCCTTATCTGACGAAAACAATGGGACCTTATTTGATTCCCACTTTTCGACACCTCAAGCAAGAACATAAAATCTTTGCGGAGTTGATCGCTCAATTGCCGAAGGTAGACTTTTTCAATCAGGATTTCCACGCAAGTATTACCAATTGGTTGCCTTTCAAGTGGGCAGGTTTTCAGCAAACGACAAACTATAGTTACGTAATTGATGAGCTTCAAAATTTGGATCAAGTTTTTGCCAGATTTTCTACGGACTACCGCAATAATAAAATTAAGAAAGCACAACAACAGGTTAAAGTAGTAACGGATAGAAGCTTACGAGAACTGTACGACGTGAGTAAAATGAGCTTTGATCGACAAGATTTAAGCTATTTACTTTCTTTTGATTTTTTACAACAATTAGATGAAGCCTTGGTTAAGCACAAGGCAAGAAAAATGTTTTTTGCGGTAGACGCAAATGGTCGTATTCACGCAGCTTTATATTTAATTTGGGACCAACACACAAGTTACTATTTGATTGCCGGAGATGATCCTGCCTTGCGACAGAGTGGCGCTAGTATTTTATTGGTTTGGGAAGCGATTCAGTTTAGCAGTCGTACTTTGGGCTTAGCGCATTTTGATTTTTTGGGAAGCATGATTCCTGCCATTGAGCGAGTTCGTCGACAGTTTGGTGCGCAGCAAAGAGCCTTTTTTAATTTGCAGAAATACTACTCGCCTAGCTTCAGATTGCTAGAAAGTGTAAAAGCTTTTTTTAGTAAAAGTTATTATTGAAGTTTTTTAAAAAAGACTTACGTAACCAAAGTGAATCTTGGCCGCTCGAAAATCGAAAGGATTCCCTTGTTGCTTGCCGAGTGCGTAACTCAATCCAAAAACACCAACTTTTGTTTCGAAAGTAATGCCCACGCCGAGCCCTAAAGCTTGGTCAAAATTGCGGCGATCCGGAGTGATATTTTCTAAATAAGCATAGTCACCAAAAAGATAGAAATAAGAATTTTGACCAATGATAAACCGGTATTCTAAGGTACTCACTACATAATTCGTACTGAAAATAGATTCTTCGTCAAACCCACGCAGCAAACGATTGCCCCCCAAGCGGAATTGTTCGTTTTGATAAATAGGATTTTCAGAAATGATAAAGCCAGCTCGCAACGATGTCTTCACTACGCCCCGCCGGCCTAAGGGAAAATAATGCGCAACTTGCCCCGTGAGTTTGTACTGAAACGTACGTAATTCCAGACTATCGTAGAGACTTTCGTTGATTTCAACAATCGTCGCATTCTTCTTGATATTTTTAATGCCCGCCGCACCGCGCAGAAAAAGATGCCAACCTTTCCGCGGATTAAAACGATAATCTAATTTTTGTAAATTATACTCTAAACCAAAACTAGAATTCCGCACATCCAAAGTCCTTGGTAAAAAACCTGCCCGAATCCGCGTTTCCTCTATTTGCAAAAGCGAAGAAGAAGTATTATTCCAAAATGCTTTGACGTAATTCCCTCCCTCAAAAATGTATTGAAACCCCAAATCCGTTTCAACATCCAAAAAAGTAGAATCTCTTTTGTACAAACTAAACTTTAAATCTAGCCCGAAAGGAAGATCCAAAACGTAAGGATACAATACCTGCAAATCCAATTCCTGCGTTCCCGGACTGAGCTGTTGAAATTCCGCGAATAACCGTTCCCCCAGACCAAATTGATTGTATAAATCCGCGTTAAAAGTTCCTGTAATCAACAACCGACGTTGCAGGGCGGGATTCGTCGGGTCACTATTGGTATTCGGCAAAACACCCAATAAAAAATCAAAGCGACTGGATTTCTTTCTCGTCAAAAACAAGTTAATCGTTGCTTTATCTCCTTTAAAGGTAACCGTTGCATCTTTCTTCTCTTGTAAGAAAGCGAGCTCCCGGATACGCGTCCGAATTTTTTTAATTTTGGCTTTGCTGTAGAGGGTTCCTTGCTTTAAGCCCAAATAATTTTCCAAATATTGATCTGAGATTTTCACATCTCCAATTAAGTTAATGCCATCAATGACAATCAAGCGATTTTTCTCCATCTTGAGCGAAGCCATAATTTCATCTTCTCTAATCTCAATATCCTCCAAGGATACCGTGGCGAAGGGATAACCATTGTTCTCCGCGTAAACCAATAATGCTTCTTGAATTTTCCGCAACTCAACGTAATGAAAAGGCTTCCGCTCGAATAAACGTTCTTTAAAACCAACTCGATCCAAAAAAGCTTCTTCTACGGCAGCACTTTTTAGCTTTGCCCATTTGTAAGCTGCCCCAACGTGTAATTGTGCCGCAAACACTTTCCCATTACGCGTCAAGCGATCCACCGACGCCGCCAAGTAAGATCGTGCCTGCAATTGCTGTAAAAGCTCGTTTAAGTTTTTTTTCAAACTTAAACTATCCGTAAAGCTTGTTTTGAAGTCAAATTCATTATCCTGTAGGAAAGTAGCGGATTCATCGAGAACTTCGATTTTCAACTCAAAATCCGTCGGTACCGTTTGCGCGTTAGTTTCTACACAAAGTACGAACAAGAGGAAAAAATATTTCCAGATGGAAAGCTTCCAAAAAGCCGCAACCATTACCTGTCTTTGGCAATTCAAAGCCATATTATTTATTTATCTTTGACCGCTGTATGCGTAGAAAACGTAAAGATCAAAAAAATATTTAATTTAAAGGAAAATAATTCCATTACACCTCTTTCTTAAGCAACCATCGCATGGCAGGCATTTATATCCATATCCCATTTTGTAAGCAAGCTTGCCATTATTGCAATTTTCACTTTTCTACCTCCCTAAAGTATCGCGCGGACGTCGTTACGGCGATTGTAGAAGAAATTGCCCTGCGACACAATTACCTGAAAGATAAAAAAATCAGTTCAGTTTATTTTGGCGGTGGCACACCATCCTTATTAACAATTGAGGAGTTACAAAGTATTTTCGAGCAACTTCAGCGTTACTTTCAAATTGCACCCGACGCAGAAATCACCCTCGAAGCAAATCCTGATGATTTAAGTTTGGCTACTTTAGCCGCCTTCAAAGCAACCCCCATCAATCGCTTGAGTATCGGGATTCAGTCTTTTACGGAAGAAGATTTACGTTTTATGAATCGAGCACATTCGGCGCAAGAAGCACAAGTTTGCGTTGAATTAGCCCGACAAGCCGGATTTGACAAACTGAGCATTGATTTAATTTATGGCACCCCAACTTTAACAGATGCCCAATGGGAAAGTAATTTAGCAACTATTTTTGCACAACGAGTGCCACACATTTCCTGTTACTGTTTAACCGTGGAACCCAATACCGCCTTAGCCCATTTTGTAAAAACGGGAAAAGCAGCCCCCGTAGACGAAGAGAAATCAACTCGCCATTTTGAAATACTTCTACGAGCAATGGAAGCGCACGGATACGTACAATACGAGATTTCCAATTTTGCCTTACCCGGTCATTACGCCAAGCACAATGCTAACTATTGGTTGAATGTTCCTTATTTGGGGCTAGGACCTTCCGCCCATTCGTTTGATGGAAATAGCCGACAATGGAACATTGCTAACAATGCGAAATACCTAAAAGCCATCAGCAAGCCCGAAGAAAACCAACTCTTCGAGCGGGAAGTTTTACAAGCCGTTGATCGGTACAATGAATACATCTTGACGAGCCTTCGAACCATTTGGGGTTGTCAATTGGCAACGATTCAAGAGATTGACCTTAAATTTGGGGCATATTTTCTTGATAAAATAAAAAACTACTTGGATCAAGCCCTCGTTCTTGAAGAAGCTGCCACTTACCGGTTGAGTACATCCGGAAAATTACTAGCCGATCGCATTGCCATGGAATTATTCTGGGAAGAAGCCTAAGCTGATCTTATCTTTTCAGGAATACGATTTATCTCAAAATACTTATCCCTACATCTTGATCTAAGTTATTAACACTTTCTTCCTTCGTTAAGAAATTAATTCGGATTTATAACCAAAAAAGTTACACTACGCGAATTTAACGATTCTGTCCTATCTCAGATAAGTCAATAAATACGTACCACAAATTTCGATTTTTCGATCACAAATTATTTTTATCCCTTAAAATAAAACATTTTTTAAGCCTATAAATCAATTAATTACGCAATAATTAAACAATTTGTTGATCAAAACTTGACACGTAAACACTTTTTGTTTATATTTGTATCAAATAAATGACACTTATCATGGATCTTCAAATCTTAACAAGCGCAAAAGGAACAAAAGTAGTTACTGCTTCTAACCTTTATTTGGTCTTACAATTACCTCATGCTCAATATTTGAAAACTACCAAAAAATGGTTAAATGATGTTTATGAGTTTAAAGACGGTATTCGTAAGCCGGAGAAGTTAAAAGATTATGCCTTACGCAAACAAGACGTCAGTATTTTGCAAGACTTCTACTTGTCTATTGAGTTGGCAAAGATGATTACACTTACTTCTCAGAGTAAGCAAAAGCAGAAGTACGCGAAGTGGCTTCTATCATTGGAAGATAAGGTTGAACACGCCGAGTTACTAACCAAAGATCAAATCCTAACGGTATTGGAATTAGCAAAAGTAATGGGTTCCATGTCTTGTCAAAATACCGTTGAGCAACAACATTATCAAAAGTACGAAACCACTAAAGGTAAGGTTTACGATTGGTGGAAATACCGTTCAAAGCTCATTGGTTATACGACGGAAAAGTTACGGAACAAAATGGCGGCGTTAGGAAAGCATCACAAAGGAAAAAGTACGGATCAAATGTTGATGGCCTTGGATAAATATGAAATGGTTAGAACGGCAGTGATTGATTTATTTATGTCAAGGGGTAAAAGTGAACGATTTGCTAAAAATTTAGGCGACTTAGCTAAAGAATTTGCCAAAGAGTTGAAGGTAGAAATTTGGGATGATCGAAAAGCGCAAAATGCTTTTACCAATACACTCAACGGAGAGTTAGTCAATGAGATTAAATCCTTTAAAAAAGGTACTTATCTCAGTTTGTGGTAGGGTAGTCTTTCGTTTAATAGTTTGCTAGAAAACCGAATTGAACGAAGGGTTACCATGCTTAGTTGCTAATCAATAAAATATAATTAAAATATAATCAATAAACGGATGCTTTAAAATGATGTAACGACTTTAGGGAGACTTTCATCGTGTTATCAATCGTGTTATTTGTCATTATCAATTAAAGTAGTTTCATTAATTGAATTAAAAAAATATGTTTATAGTGTAGTTTTATATTTCCTCATAGTGTTAATGATGCCAGTTCCTGCAAGAACTGGCACTTTTTTTTTACTAAGTTCGTAAATCTTCTTATTATTAAGGCTGAAAATATTATTGATCCGAAAAAAGACCAATGAAAGAAAATTCCCCCAATACACTAAACGAGTGGTATCAGTTGATTTTGAATGAGCCTAGCTATATGATGGCGATTGCCATTGGAGGAGCAATTTTGGTGCTTTTGATTGCCCTCAGTGTGAAAGGAAATAATAAAAAAGCAATTCTAAAGCAGCACGCACCTAATTTTATTTTTGAGGCCTTTCAATTAGCCCCTTTAGGAAGAGACGCGTATTTTAAAATTAAAAATATCGGAGAACCAGCCTTTGTCAACTTCGTTGGAATTAAGCAACGTAACGATATCAAAATAACGAACGCTAATACTACTAACTTCGAAGTTACTACGGGTAAAATTTATGGCATCTTTTGCGAAATACAAGGCAATCAAAAAATCAAAGCTGATTTTGAAGTAGAAATAGATTTTAAAGATCGATTAGGCAATCAATATCGACAAATTTTTGCCGTAGATGAAGCCTTAAACAAAGGAAAAGTAAAACTCATCAACTACGCATAAAGCGAGTTTTACGCAACAATATTTTCAATCATCAAATCCAATATTTCTTTCGCCGCTTTCGCAATTACCGTTCCCGGACCAAATACACCGACCACTCCGTGATTATACAAAAAGTCATAATCTTGCGCAGGAATAACACCACCGACGACGACTAAAATATCTTCCCTTCCTAGTTTTGCTAAAGCTTCAATTGTTTCTGGAACTAAAGTTTTGTGCCCCGCAGCCAAGGAAGAAATCCCTAAAATATGTACATCGTTTTCAGCCGCTTGTTGCGCAGCCTCTTCTGGCGTTTGGAAAAGAGGACCAATATCCACATCAAAGCCTAAATCTGCAAAACTACTGGCGATCACTTTCGCTCCTCGATCGTGTCCATCTTGTCCTAGTTTTGCGATCATAATCCTCGGTCGGCGACCTTCTAAATTTGCGAATTTATCCGCTAGGGCTTGTGTTGCTTTAAACGCTCCGTCCATACTAATTTCATTAGAGTATACTCCAGATACTGCGCGGGTTGTTGCTACAAATCGACCAAAGGTATTTTCCATCGCTAGAGAGATCTCTCCTAACGTAGCACGAGCGCGAGCTGCGACAACCGCGAGCGCTAATAAATTTCCTTTTCCCGTTTCGGCACAATCTTGCAATGCTTTTAACGCCGTTGCAACTGCGGCCTGCGAACGAGTAGCTTTAATTTCTGCGAGTCGTTTCAGCTGTGATTCTCGCACCGCCGTATTATCCACCTCTAGAATTTCTAAATCCTGTTCCTCTTCCGTCTGAAATATATTTACACCAACAATTTTATCCTTACCACTATCAATTCTCGCCTGCTTCCTCGCCGCTGCTTCCTCTATCCTCATTTTGGGCAATCCCTTTTCAATTGCCTTGGTCATTCCACCTAAGGCCTCAACTTCCTGAATCAATTCCCAGCTTCGCTTCGCAATCTGATCCGTCAAATATTCGACGTAATAAGAACCACCCCAAGGATCAACCGCCTTTGTAATTCCAGTTTCTTCTTGTAAATACTTTTGGGTATCTCTCGCGATTTTTGCAGAAAAATCAGTCGGTAATGCAATCGCTTCGTCCAAGGCGTTCGTATGTAACGACTGTGTGCCACCGAGTACCGCGGCCATCGCTTCGATGCAAGTACGTGCTACATTATTATAAGGATCTTGCTCCGTTAAACTCCACCCTGAAGTCTGGCAATGCGTCCGCAAAGCCATTGATTTTGGATTTTTAGGATTGAATTGCTTTACAATTTTTGCCCACAGCATTCTGGCGGCACGCATCTTTGCAATTTCCATAAAATGATTCATTCCAATTCCCCAGAAAAAAGAGAGGCGAGGAGCAAAATCATCAATAGTCAAACCAACCGCAAGACCGGCTCGAATATATTCTAAACCATCGGCCAAGGTATAAGCCAATTCCAAATCAGCCGTTGCCCCAGCTTCTTGCATATGGTAACCACTAATACTAATAGAATTAAAACTCGGCATATTAGCCGCCGTGTACTCAAAAATATCTGCGATAATCCGCATCGAAGGCGTAGGCGGATAAATGTAAGTATTCCGCACCATAAATTCCTTCAAAATATCATTTTGGATCGTACCTTTTAGTAGCTTAGGCGCTACGCCTTGTTCCTCTGCGGCTACAATATAAAAAGCCATAATGGGAATAACCGCACCGTTCATCGTCATTGATACCGACATCTTATCCAGCGGAATCTGATCGAAAAGAATCTTCATGTCTTCTACGCTATCAATCGCTACTCCCGCTTTTCCCACGTCTCCTTTTACCCGAGGATGATCCGAATCGTAGCCTCGGTGGGTCGCTAAGTCAAACGCAACCGATAATCCTTTTTGCCCCGCAGCAAGATTTCGCCGATAAAATGCATTGCTATCTTCTGCCGTGGAAAACCCGGCATATTGACGAATGGTCCACGGTCGAATTGCATACATAGAACCGTATGGCCCTCGCAAATAAGGGGGCAGCCCTGCTACAAAATCTAGGTGTTGCAGCGTAGCAATATCTTCCCGCTGATAACTTGTTTTCAGGGGAATCTTCTCTGGGCTCTCCCAAATCGCTGCTTCCGCCGGACGAACTTGCGTTCTAAAAATAGTCGGATCGGGCGTAATTTTCGAAAAGTCTGGTTGCTTCATGATACGCAATTTATGGAAGTTGTGTTAAAACTCCAAATGTACGAGGAGGAGGAAACCAATCTATGAATTCATTTTTAGTTAAATCTAATTGTTATACCTACGCCAAAAATGAAAAGGACGACTTCGTGTGAAGCGCGTCCCTTTCCTGTCGTCGAAAAACTACCGAGTTTAATATTTTATTGAGCGTTGCTAAAGCGCTTACTCTAATGTGAATTTAATGGGAAGATTAAAATGTACTTTCACTGGGCGACCAATTTGTTTACCAGGAATCCATTTTGGCATTTTCTTTACCACGCGCGTTGTTTCTCGACCGCATCCTGCTCCAATGTCTCGGGCGATCTTAATATCGGAGATACTGCCATCTTCATTGACTACAAAGCTCATTACAACCGTTCCTTCCACCCGATTATCTCTAGCCATCTCTGGGTAGCGAACATTTTTACCGATGAATTGGAGTAAAGCCTTTTCTGCACATTTCTTTTTCTCTTGCTTCGTCATGTCTTCCGATTCACAACCAGGAAATCGTGGCATTTCTTCCACGACGGAAAAAATCTCTGGAATATCGAGTTCTGGCTCTACAATTACTGGTGGCGCTGGTTTTTCCACCGGCTTAGGTTTTTCCACTGGTGGCGCCGCGTTGATTGCTGTTGTGAATACCGCTTCGAGCGGCGTCGTTTCTAATGGCTCTACGACGGGTTCCGGATCAAATTCGGGTTCTTCGATCGGTTCGATTTCACTCGTTGGTTCAACCATTACCGGTGGCGGCTCTGGAGGATTTTCTCTGGGTGTACGAATGACGGCTACAACTTCTGTCGGGATTGCTTCAAATTCATTGTTAAAGGAAGGGGCATTATCATAAGTCGTCCAATTAAAGGCTAACACCATAAAGCTAAGCGATAAAAGCATTCCGATCTTTAGGTGGATGGATCTATTTTTTCTTAATTTTGAGATATCTGGTCTATTCATTTTGACTCAATTTAAAAGATGAATGTATACGTACACAAAAGCGATACGCTACTAAAATATAGTAGTGAAATTATTTAAATTGGTCGACCAAACTATTTTCCGAAGCGCTTGTTTTATGGTAGCATTAAAATCTATGCTCAAGCAACTTCAATTATAAAGATGTGCCCTAGTTTATTTTTGGTGGGTGCATGCGCATATTTTTTTTTAAAAGCGTATTTTTGTAACAAGAATGGTAATTTGAGCGTTTTGCATACAACTAGTAAAAACAAAAGGACTTGATAGAATTTTCGAGATTTGAATTGGCCAATGGATTAAAGGTTTTAGTACACGAAGATCGCAGCACGCCGATGGTTGCGATGGATGTTTTATATAATGTAGGCTCCAGAGACGAATTACCTTCCAAAACGGGATTTGCCCATTTATTTGAGCATTTGATGTTTAGTGGTTCTACCAATATTGATGATTTTGATGATATCATTCAAAATGCAGGCGGAGAGAGTAATGCTTTTACCAATAGTGATATTACCAATTTCTACGATATCGTTCCGGCAGAAAATATGGAAACGGTGTTTTGGTTAGAATCTGACCGAATGCTTAGTCTTAATTTTGATGAAAAAGCATTGGCTGTACAACGTAAAGTTGTCGTCGAAGAATTTAAGGAAACTTGCCTCAACCAACCTTACGGTGACGTTTGGCATCATTTAGCAGAATTAGCGTACACCGTACACCCTTACCGTTGGCCAACGATAGGGAAAGTTCCAAAACACGTAGAAGATGCTACGATGGATGATGTCAAAGATTTTTTCTACAAATATTATCGCCCGAACAATGCTATTCTTGTCGTCGCAGGAAATACGACACTTGCTCAGGTGGAAGCGCTCAGCCAAAAATGGTTTGGAGATATTCCTCCGGGAAAAATTCCGAAGCGACAAATTCCCACGGAGCCTAAACAGTTAAATTTTAATCAAAGAATTAACGAAGCCCAAGTACCTGTCGATGCGCTTTTTTTAGCTTTCCACGCGCCGGGTAGAGCAGACGAGGATTATTACGCCGCAGATATTTTATCAGATATTCTTTGTAACGGACCTTCTTCCCGTTTGTATCGAAAATTATACAAGGAGCAAAAATTGTTTACTAGTATTGATGCCTACGTAACGGGGAATATTGACCCCGGATTACTGATCATCGAAGGAAAGCCAGCAACGGGCGTTACGATCGAAACTGCGGAGGCAGCTATTTGGCAAGAACTAGAAGCCATCAAAGCCGAAGGCATCAGTGAAGCGGAATTACAAAAACACAAAAATAAGATTGAAAGTACGCTTTGCTTTTCGGAGGCTAACGTTTTAAATAAAGCCATTAATCTTGCCTTTTTTGAATTACTCGGAGATGCACAGCTCATCAACGAAGAAGTTAATTTTTATCAACGACTTCAACCTAGCGACGTTGACAAAATGGCGCGCAAAGTACTAACCAAAAACAATTGTTCTGAATTGCGGTATCAAGCCACCATGATGACCCGTTAATCCGCAGTTAAAAACTACAGCACTTAATATTTAGCAACTGATCATCTCTATCAAAAGGACTCAGTTTGAGTAAATCTACACTAAAGCTAATCCTTGCTAAAAAATTTCCGTTCGCACGGGTGTCATAAAGGTCTCGAAGATTTTCAGAATTAAAAATTGGTACATAAATCCCAACGGATTCTTTCCAAAATTCTAACATTACCCCACCACTATAAACGAGCTGATTCGTCAATTCAGCTTCTTTAAATTTCTTAAAATAAGCAATATCAAAGTAAGGCTTTAAGGGCAATCCAAAAGGTAAATTAACGGGTAAATCTGCTTTCATGTTGAGAGATAAAACCAGTTGGTTGGATAGGCCAATATTAAAAGCACCACCAAAGGCATTTTTCAAGCCACCATCCCGAATACTCACCTGTTGCGACCAAATATCTTCTTGCTCCGAGCGACCAAAATAAAAATCATCGTAGCCATAATCTGTAAAACCTTGTGCCGTTGTACTGTAAGAACCTCGCGTCAATTCATTAAAATAAGTATTCGTCGTATCGCGAGTATTATTGAGGTAGCCACCGACGAAAACTCTAATGTCGATGTATTTATCCGTTTGGTAGAGGTAACTCGTTTTTAATTCTAGGCTCGCTTTCAAGTAGCTTTCTGAACTGATTGCTAAGCGCTCGTAAGCTTGGTGCTCTAGACTCAACATTAAACCGTAAGGATTGATTAAACGATAATTTTCTAGTTTATAGGTCAATCGATTGATCATTGTTTGCTCCAACTCATTGCCATCGTAGACGACTTGTCCGTCAACAAACGAGAGCTCAGGATTTTCGGTAGATAGCAAGATACTTTTAGCTTGAATGGTATGCACCGTATTGCTATTCCCACCAGCACCTAAAACTACGGTTAAACTTGGTGCAAGTCGATAATATTTGAGGTCGTAATCAAATCTTGGATTGTAGTTATTGTGAAAACTTTTCCCTTTCAATGCGAGACTGATCCGATCAATGCTATTACTTTCAGGAAAAAAATTATACTTCAAATGAGCCGTTCCTAGCACATCTTTCGTCACGAAAGAATACAAGGGAGCGATACCATATTCAAAGCGCTTTTCAACGTCCCCTTTATTATGGAACAATGCGCCTAGCATAAATTTATCATAATTATTCCAAGCAAAGAGTGGCATAATATTAAACTCCGATTTAAGTGGATTATCGGTTCTGTAAATAAATTGAGGTGCAATGGAAGCGACTGATTTAAGCAAGCCCGAGGTTTTTCTAACATTATCTGCCTGATTCACTTCAGGCATTTCTTGATCGATATTCACTCCAATCAAATCGTAATCTCCTTCCCCAAAGTCAATATCTTGAATACCACTGAACCCTTTGTACCATTTCGTTTGAATGAGCTGACCGTCTTTCATTCCAGAGACCGAAAAAGGAGCATTAATTTCTGCTTTATTCTCTACCGTTAATTGCCAACCTTCGTTTGCTTTTACCGTTTTAAGTTTATAATCTATTTCTTTATTCGTTTGAATTAGATCCTCAAAGAACCAAGCTAAATCCTCCCCCGTTTCTGCTTCTAAGACTTGGCGTAAATCTTTTGGTTGAGGATGCTTGAATTGCCAAGTTTCATAATACCGACGCATTGCTTGGTCAAACTTTGCTCGACCTAAATAAGCTTCTAGCATGTTTAACATCATAACCGGTTTGTCATAACTCGCCACGAAGTAATTGACACTACTCATTTCCTCAACGGGTGCGTCTGGAGCAACGTCGAAGTTTAATCTAGCCAAACTACGATACCGATTAGGTGCGCTCAACAAATCAAGCACATCGCTACTGCCTGCTTGGTTTCCCAGTGTTTCCTGTTCCGCTAAGTAATATTGTTTCAAATAAGCTTCCTCATAATAAGCATTCAATCCTTCGTCCATCCACGCATGATCCCGTTCGTTGGAAGCTAAAACCCCATAAAACCAATTGTGCCCTACTTCGTGGGTAATCACCGCATCCAAAGACTCCGCACTTCCTTCTGCTCCGATCAAAGTAATCATTGGGTATTCCATACCGCCACCTTTACTTAATTGACTGTGTACCGCCGTCGCTTGCGGATAAGGATATTCTCCAACCCGCTCACTATAATATTTCAAAGACCGATCGAGATAAGTCAATGCTTCTGCCCAAAGGTGTTTTTCCGCGTGGGTGAACATCGTCCAGATCTCAACTTTTTTTCCCGAGGGCAATGCCGTCTGTCCGCGCTGCACTAAAAATCTTTTGTCGGCAAACCACGCAAAGTCGTGTACTTGAGACGCTGTAAACCGAATCGTTTTAAGTTTCGTACTTGACGGCGGGAAAGTATCTAGCAACATCAATTTTTGGTTGAGCTGCTTATCCGTTTTTTCCATTCCTGTGGACAATTGACCCGCGCTAGTTTTTATTTTTTCTTCCAAAAAGGCTTTTTCTGACGGTGTTTGTAAGATTCCTGTAGCACCAACTACATAATTTTCGGGAAGCGTAATTTTCACCTCAAAGTCACCAAATTCACTATAAAATTCTCCCAAATTTAAATACGGCATCGGGTGCCAACCTTTTTGATCATAAACAGCAGGTTTGGGATACCACTGTGTAATTTGATAAGATTGATTGACGTGACCTAAGCGGGAAAAAGATGCGGGTAATTTCAAGGTAAAGGGCGTACTAATTTGAATTTTTTCGCCGGGTTGGAGTGGTTTTTCTAACGTTAGGATAGCAATATCAATATGCTTTTTATCCAAACGCCAACTAACCTGTTGACCATCAACCGAAAAGTCCAAAGCTTTGTAATATCCCAATTGCTGTTCTTCCGCAAAATAGAAAGAAGGATCTCGATGCTGTATTTGTTGCTTCGCAAAAGCGGTTTGCTGGTTTTTATAAGCGTTCCCCCAGAGGTGCATATAGATTTCAGCAAGTTCATCCGGCGAATTATTTGTATAATCAATGTCGATAATTCCTTTTAATTCGTGGGTTTTATCATCTAAACTGACTTCGATATCGTACGCAACAGTTTGTTGAAAGTAAGCTTCTTGTGCCCAACTCATCGTCGTACAAAACAAGGCAAGGATCAAAGTACTTGCGCCCCTGATTTGTCCTGCGTATCTTTGGGAAGCAGCAGTTATCTTTGCTTTTTGTAAAAAAAATGGTGCGATAAAATATTTTTCAATTAATGTTTTCATAAGGCGATTAACATTTTGAGCCGTAATTTCTGTATACTAAGTGCTAAGACTTTATTCTAAAAAAGCTTCGTTATTAAAGTTTACAATTAGAAACTTTTCTTAATACATATCAAATCTAGTTCCAATGCGACACATATTACTATTTTTTTTCATTCTTTTCCAGTTCCAAGCTTCCGCTAAGGCGAATTTAGACTATTTTCAAGCGAACCAAAGGCACTCCTGTTCACAGAAAGATAGCGTAGGCTTTCCGCAAACGTGGGAAGGCATTTGGGTTGGAGCATTGAAGATTCATAAAGCGACAGGAATTGTACAGACCTTGCCTATGGAATTACACATTTTACCCTTGGACAGTGCCGGTTTATACAGTTGGACCATTATTTACGGCGAGGATAAGGTAAAAGGTAAGCGAGATTATTTGCTCGTCCCCGTAGATCCCGCTCAGGGACATTATTTGATTGACGAACAGAATTCGATTGGCTTAGATGCTTTTTTATTAGGCGGACAATTCTATCAACGCTTTGCTGTGGCTGGTAATATGTTGCTAACGAGCACTGCACTTCGAGGAGATCATTTGGTGTGGGAAATTATTTCTGGTAGCCTCACGCCCGTGCAAATCAGTGGCAATACGCAGCAAGGAGACGAAGAAATCCCTGAAGTATCCGCTTTTCCGATTAAAGTTTTGCAACGAGCAATACTGCTAAGAAAAAAATAACCTTACCGAATCATAAAATTCGGTAAGGCAATATACTATGGATACCCTATGACTGTTCTTTGAACTTAACCCATAGACATATTTGCAAATATCGTGATATAAATTGAATTATACAAAAATCAGAAACCGAATACTGCTACGCAACGTAGTAAAGTTTGACTTTAGCGAATTAGGGTAAACAGCTGATTTCACCCTTTCAACAATATTTTTTCGCTACGCTTAAAAATTAACTTTTGCGTGTAAAAGCGAGTCTAATCTTCCCCTGCTGTTTCCATTTTAGCACTAGTTCGTCGTTGCTCCCAAGCCCAAGCCGTACGCATAATATCTTCAATATTCCGTTTTGGCTCCCAAGCCAATTTTTCTGCCGCTTTAGCATAATTTGCGTAGATGGCAACTACGTCTCCTGCCCTTTTAGGACCGATGCGATAATTTAGCTTTTGTCCCGTGACTTTTTCAAACGCGTTGACCGCTTCTAGCACTGTAACGCCTTCGCCGATAGCGAGGTTATACACCTCGTGATTTACTTCATTGTCTCCACGAAGCAAATACTCTAGTGATTTCGTATGTGCATTGGCTAAGTCCATAATGTGGATATAATCTCTTACACAACTTCCATCGCGCGTATCATAATCATCTCCAAAAACGATCAATTCCTTTCTTCTTCCTGCGGCAACTTCCGTAATTACGGGTACCAAATTACTAGCAGCATTAATCGGAGATTCTCCGAGCAAAGCACTTTCATGTGCGCCCGCAGGATTAAAATAGCGCAACAAGATTGCATTACTGTGCTGATGCTTCGTCAAAAAATCATTGATGATGTGTTCTCCCATCTGCTTCGTTCGAGCGTAGGGACTTTCGGCCACTTCCATTGGACTTTCTTCCGTCACGGGCAATGTTTTTGCATTTCCATAAACGGAACAAGACGAAGAAAAAATCAAATGTGGCACTGCGAATTCTTCCATGCAGTGTAGAATATTGAGTAAGCTATTCAAATTATTGTTGAAATAAAGTAGTGGTTGATCGACGGATTCGCCAACACTTTTCAAGGCAGCGAAGTGGATAATTCCGATGATTCCTTCATTTTCTTGAAAAAGTAGGCGTGTTTTTTCTAAATCACAAAGATCAAAAGTATAATTTTTAACTTTCGTGCCCGTAATGGCTTCGATACCTTGCAAGGCAGATTGATCAGAGTTGATATTACTATCTACCGAAATCACTTCGAAGCCATGATTCAACAAATCAATTATGGTATGACTTCCAATGTAGCCACAACCACCCGTTACTAAGACTTTCTTCATTTTTATAAATTTAAATCAGCTCTATCCATATCTAGACAAAAAGTTTGTTTTAGCAGAACTTCCAAGGCTAAAATTTATTGCTTACTGTAATTTTAATACCTTTGCAAAATTAAACAAATAAGTAATTCACAAAATTAATTGAACTACTTATCTTGAAATTACTTTACGGTTAAATGCTAGTTATGGAGCTTTTAAAACTCGTCCGCAAGATTATTCCAATTGCTAAAGATGCTGGCGCAGCAATTTTAGCGATTTATCACGCGGATCAAATTATGGTAAAACAAAAAGCTGACCAATCTCCTTTGACACTTGCCGATCAACGTGCCAATGAAATTATTTGTCAGGCTTTAGTTGCCCTCCCCGAGGAATTTCCAATTATTTCAGAAGAAAATAAAAGCATTCCTTACGAAACGCGAAAAGACTTTGAATACCATTGGCTCGTCGATCCACTCGACGGTACCAAAGAGTTCATCAAAAAGAATGGAGAATTTACGGTAAATATTGCTTTGATTCATCAACAACAAGTCATTTTAGGCGTGGTGTATACGCCTTGTAGCGATGAGTTGTATTGGGCTGTAAAAGGAGAAGGCGCTTTTTTACTTAAAGATGGACAAGAAAAGCAGCTTGCTACGAATAATTTCAAGATGAAAGACGCCGACCTCAACATTGTTTGTTCTCGGTCCCACTTAAATGAAAGCACTTCGAATTTCATTGCGCAATTCACCAATCCAAATTTGGTGGCAACCGGAAGTTCCCTTAAGTTTTTAATTATTGCTGACGGAAAGGCTCATATTTATCCTCGCTTAGCGCCAACGATGGAATGGGACACCGGTGCTGCTCAGATCATTTTGGAAGAAGCTGGCGGTTCGGTCATTGATCAAGTTACCCAACAGCCCTTACGTTACAATAAGGAGAATTTGCTCAATCCTCATTTTATTGCATTCGCAAAACGTTCTCCCCAAAACTAGTCGGCATGAAAGCTTTATCCGTAGTTATTATTGCCAATAACGAACGAGAAAATATTCCTAAATGTATTCGTGCCGCGCAGCAATTAACGGAAGACATCGTCGTGGTAGATTCTTTTAGTACGGATGACACGGTTGACCTTGCTCGAGCCCTAGGCGCTCGGGTTTTTCAAAAGAAATGGGCAGGTTATGCACAAAATAAAAATTACGGTAACCAGCAAGCCAAATACGATTGGATTTTATCCATTGATGCTGACGAGATTTTATCTGAAGAATTAGTCCAATCCATTGAAACGCTAGATTTGCAAAAGGGAACCGTTTATTCTCTTGATCGACTCAATAATTTTTGTGGGCAATGGATCAAACACTGTGGTTGGTATCCAGATTGGAAAAAACGAATTTTCCACCGAAATGAAGTACAGTGGGAAGGAGATTATGTCCACGAAATCTTAGCCGTTCCGGCTAAATTTAAGGTGAAAAAACTGCGCGGTATACTTTATCATTATTCTTATGATAGCTTGGAAGATCACGCAGCGAGATTGCAAACTTATGCTAAACTAGCCGCGCAAGATTTACACGCACAAGGTAAAACTGTTGGCACACTGAAACTTTGGTTCTCCCCCCTTATTCGTTTTATCAAAACCTATTTTTTAAAATTGGGTATTTTAGATGGGAAAAATGGCTTGGTCATTAGTCGGAGTGATGCTTATCAAACTTATCGTAAATATCAACTTTTGCAGGAGCTTAATCGCAAAAAATAAGTCCTTCCATTTCAGCGAATTACTTACCACTTCTTCGTTAAAAAATCCAAAAATTCCTGTTGCTGTGCTTCGCCGTAACTTTCAAAAAAGGGATTGCGATAATTTTCTTGCGGATGCTCTTTATCGGGAATAACATAATCAACATCCACTTGATCGCCAAAAACGCCCCACCGTGTAGGCGACTGCGAGGCTTTAGCAGGATAGAGCGCAATGATTTTTTTACCCAAACTACCCGCAATGTGCGTTGGTCCCGTAGAAGAACCAATGTATACGTTTCCTTGGTCGATTAGCGCCGCTAGATTCAGCAGGCTCCCTTCGTTCGCAAAAACAAATACTTTTGGATGGTTTAGCTTTTTCTGCATGGCTAATGCACGCGCTTCGTCGGGTTTAGCGCAGGTAATAATAATGCTAATACCAGGGAATTTTTCTATAATTTTTTGCTGTAAGGCGACGTACTGATCATCCGTTATATTTTTGGCGGAGCCGCCCATAAAAGGGTGAACAATTAATATTTTACCCGAAATATCATTCTCCTTTAGGAAATGTTGTGCTACTTTGGCGTGGCTATCTTCGTAGAAAATGCTCGTATTGACTTCGTAGCAATCGTCGAAGCGTTTTGGATCTAGGCTGCGTACTAAGTCAAGATTATAAGCCGCTTCGTTTTTAATGGAAGCAGAACGCTTTTGGCGTAGACCACGATTATAAGCGAAAAAGGAACTTATTTTGGAATAAGGACCTACCCGAATGGCTGCGCCAGATTTGCGGGCAAGCTTCGCCACAAAAGTATTCGAAAATAGCGCGACAAAAGCATCTGCTTGAAAGGCTTTGATCTTTTGAATTAAATCCTTTTCGTCATAATCATCAATTTTGATTACTTCGTCGATGTATGGCAAATTTTTAACAATGCCGTAGTTGTAATTTCTTACCAAAACACCTAGCTTCACCGAAGGATACATTTTGCGAATCATGTAAAAACTAGGCACCGACAAGACGAGGTCACCAATTTTATCGGTACGAGCAATTAAGATACGTTTGATAGTCTTTGATTTTGACATTATTTTATAACAATTTCATACTTAATGATATCCCAAAAACGTTTACCTTGGAATATTAAGTACCAATAACTAACACTTTTACTGATCCTTTTCCAAGTAAGTCAGTCACTTGCTTCCATCGCAACTTGATTTCAGCAAAAGTAAATATAAAATCTACCAAATTTGAAAAAGTTCTTATTCTTATCCCTCCTTATTTTGCCCTTGTTTCTTTCAAGTTGTAAGCATTCGAAGCAATCAACCGCAAGTTCCCAAAAATCTACCAAGACAAAGCACGGTGTGCGATTTACAGAATCGCCGACACTAACAAAGATATTATCCAAAGCAGCAGCGGAGAATAAGTTGGTTTTTGTAGATTTTTATACCAGTTGGTGTTTACCTTGTAAGATGATGGATGAAGACGTTTTCCCTGATCGCGAGATTGGGAAGTTTATGAACAAAAATTTTATCAGCTACAAAGTAAATGGCGAAAAAGAAAATGGGATCAATCTAGCCTTTCTTTTTCAAGTTAATACTTATCCAACGCTTTTGTTTATTGATCAAAAAGGAAATGTCCTAGAGAAAAAAATTGGGGCGGCGTATCATACGGAATTAAGAAGCATGGGCGAACGCGCCATGGCAAAACATAACCAACAATTATAAATAAACGATCATGAAAACCCTACGTCCTTTTCACCTCGCGGTTCCCGTCCATAATCTTGACGCAGCGAGAGCGTTTTATGGGGAAACCTTGGCTTGTCCAGAAGGGCGAAGCAGCGATCACTGGATAGATTTCAATCTATTTGGTCACCAGTTTGTTGCCCATTTACAAGCCGACATGGAAGTAAAATTAAGTCACAACTCCGTAGATGGGAAAGCCGTACCGGTGCCACATTTTGGGGTGGTGCTCGATTGGGCTGATTGGGAGGCTTTGGCAAAACGGTTGCAAGCACAGCAAATGGAATTTGTCATCAAACCTTGTATTCGCTTTGCGGGTCAAGTAGGTGAGCAAGCAACGATGTTTTTTCTTGATCCTTCGGGTAATGCGCTGGAGTTTAAAGCATTTAAGGATATTGATCAGTTGTTTGCGAAGTAAGCAAATACCTCCTGGTTCTGTCTTAAATACTGGTATTTTTCAGCATAAGCTTGCTAGCCGATTTCAGTTTTAATTTGCGTCCGTTTCGTCAGGTTCCGTTTTTTGCTGTGCAAAATGGTTTCGTATTTTCTGAGCGGCTGCTTTGCCAACTAGCGTAGTCAATTCTGCCTCTGGAACTTCCTTGATTTTTTTGACCGATTTGAAATGCTTTAATAGTTTTTCGGAAGTCTTCGCTCCGATACCTGCAATCTCCGTTAATTCCGTTTTAGTAAAATCTTTAGATCGTTTATTACGATGAAAAGTAATAGCAAAGCGGTGAGCTTCGTTTCTAGCCTGCTGAATCAGTTTGAGGGACTCTGATTTTTTGTTGATGTACAAAGGCACCGGATCATTCGCAAAGAATATTTCTTCCAATCTTTTGGCAATTCCGATTACCGTTAATTGATCCAGAATTTCCAATTTTTTCAAACTTTTTACCGCCGAACTCAACTGCCCTTTACCACCATCAATAATTACCAATTGCGGCAAGTCTTTCCCTTCGTCCAACATTCGTTTGTACCGCCGAAAGACGACTTCCTCCATCGACGCAAAATCATCAGGTCCTTCGACTGTTTTGATATTAAAATGGCGATAATCTTTTTTAGCGGGTTTCGCATTTCGAAAAACGACACAAGAGGCAACGGGATAGGCACCTTGAATATTAGAGTTGTCAAAACACTCTATGTGGAAGGGCACTTCTTCCATTTGTAAATCATTTTTCAATGTCTGCAAAATACGCTCTGCGGAACCTTGTTTGTTTAATTTATTAATTTGCTGTTTTTGTTTTTGCAACAAGAAGTACTTAACGTTTTTCTCTGAAAGTTCTAGCAATTTTTTCTTGTCGCCAATCTTAGGAACGGTAGTTTTCAAGTCCTGCTCCGTTAGTTTCACCCGAAAGGGTAAAATTAATTCTTCCGCATTGCTAGAAAATTTTTCGCGCAAGTCGGTAATCGCATAACTCAATAAATCTTTTTCTACGTCATTCAAGTTTTTAGTCATCTCCAAAATGTAGGTATGAATAATGGACCCATTTACAATTTTGAGGTAACTCACGTAGGCTTGCTTTTCGTCCGAAGCGATTGAGAAAACATCTACGTTACGGATTGTAGTACTCACGACGGTAGATTTTCCTTGATAATCTTCAAAAGCACTCAGTTTATCTTTTGCCATTTGCGCTTTTTCAAATTCCATCAACTTCGCGTAATGATCCATTTCTGCGTAGAGATAATCTTTAACACTCTTAAAATTTCCTTTTAGAATATTTTTTATTTGCTCGATTTTATCATTGTAATCTTTCTCTGACTCAAAGCCTACGCAAGGTCCTTTACAATTTTTAATGTGGTATTCTAAACAAACCTTAAACTTATCTTTTTCGACATTTTCTCGACTAAGGTTAAAGTTGCAAGTCCGCAATGGGAAAAGACTTTTGATTAACTCTAAAATAATTCCTACTCGATATTTTGAAGGATAAGGACCGAAGTACGACGAGCCATCTTTAATGACTCTCCGAGTGAGAAAGACACGTGGAAACCGTTCTTTTTTGATACAGATGTAAGAGTAAGTTCGACCATCTTTCAACATCACATTGTAGCGAGGTTGATACTTTTTGATCAAAGTACATTCTAGCAATAAAGCATCCTGTTCTGTTTCGACGATCGTATATTCAAAATGAGCTGCTTTTTTAACTAGTGTTTTCGTCTTCTGACTATGGTGCTTTTTACTTCCAAAATAAGAGGCCAAGCGGTTCTTTAAGTTTTTAGCTTTACCCACGTAAAGGATAATTCCTTCCGGTCCGATAAACTTATAAACCCCTGGCTGTTTTGGTAAGGTTGGTAATAATTTTTTATAATCTTCCGTTGTCATGATCGTGTATCATCTAAGTATATCGTTTTTGCCGTGAAGCTAAGATTAGCTTTAGCCATTGAACGAGCTTACGATTTAGAGTTTTCTAATTTTTCCATGAGCCATTCCTTTTCGGCAATGACTTTGAGTTCATTAATCTTTAAAGCAATTTTTCCTATTCTTTGTTCATTACCCTTCGTTTTAGGATTTCTAATTTGTCGCAAGACATCAATAAAATTATTATTCCCTTGCCGTTGAATATCAGAAATCATTTTTTGGGAAAGTCGATAAATAAAGATTTTGAAGGCGTCCATTTTAGCATCAAGGATCGCAGAATTTGTTTCAAAGAAAATCTTTATTTCCAATCGTTTTGCAATAATTTTATAATAAAAATCTTCGTAATGATCGACTAAACAAGTTAAGGCTTGATCGTAATCCTGAACCGCAAAATAATAACTCGCCAAGTTAAACTCATAACTATCCTGCGGATGATTCGTCCCTACAATTCGATTTTTGTACGCTTCTAAAAAATTATAAACCCAATCAAATTCTTCTAACTTCAAGCCAAAAGCAACGATATTTCTAAAGGTACTTTGCAATAATCCTCCGTGGTAGGAAAGGTAATCTTTTTTTAGATGAAGTTTATACAAATCAAATGCTTCCTTCAAAAATCCTTTTTGTCCTTTGTTGTACTGTCGCACACAGAAATTTCGACATAAAGCTTGCAGCGGTTTGAGTTGATCGATCGGCAATAAATCTTCGTGCTGAATGAGTAAAGCTTTCAATTTATAAAAAGCGTTATCATTTTCTGCTTCTTGCAAAATAATAAATGCCTGATAATAAATAGCTACGATGGGAAGATCCAAATAACTTTCGTGATAACCCAAGGTAGGAATCGTTTTGAAAGGAGCCAAACTATTTTTCACTTCCAAAGGAATCTGGAATTTGTTTTGTGCCAGTAACCAACAAGCGTATTCTAATTTGGTAACTAAATAATATACGTCCAGACTCTTAAGCGTACTCGGTAAATTAAGGTCTTCTTTTCTATTATTGTAAAAACTTTTATATTCCGAAAGCTCTCGTTCCGTCTGAAAGCGATAATGATAATAATTTTTATCTTTTGTTTCCTTCTTGTCTAAGGCTTTCCGTAATTGCTTGATCGTTTGATGGAAACTATCCCCTAATTCTCGCTGCCGATAAAATCTAGCTTGCACCAACATTTCTTCCACTTCCTGTTCGCTCAACGTAGCGTAATGCACGCTGATAAAACGCTTAAGGAGTTTTAAAAGACTCGTCATTACCTTATCCACTTTGGCCGTTGTAAAAGTTTGGCCGGGAAATAGCTTTTGGTGAATATTTTCTTTACTCAGGAGGTCTTGATCAAAAGAAGGAAAGCAGGCACTGATTATCTCAAAGAGCAAGATTGCATCTCGACGACGTTCTCCATTGACAAAATAAGGGGAAGCCAAAAAAAGATCAAATTTCGTCAATTCATCTTTTTTGAGTGCTTTGATAATACTCAGTAGTTTGCTTTTGTGCATAATAAGTTCGTAGTTGATAGACTAATTTTCCAACTTAGCACATTAGCTTGTTTTCAAAACGGGTGCTAAGTTCTTCCTTAAGTCATTCTCGAAATTAAGTGAATTGCTATCTTCAAGTACCAATACAAATCAAATTACTGATCAAATTATATTAGCACTTATTGAACGACTTAGATTATTTCTAATCAAAAGTCTAAAATAAAAATGCCATGCTTTATATCATTTGGGAGAGAATTAAGCAAAAATGTAATAGAATTTAGTCCTTATTCCACGTACCTTTAAATTATCTTTAGGAAGAAGTTGTTTAAAATGTCTAAAAATAGATCTTAAAGCCATTGCTAGATTGACTTTAAACAAAAAAGATTACCCCCCATTAAGGTTGAAACTATTTTACTTATTATTGAAGTTGTTTAAAAACTCCAAAAATGTTTACGAATTGGTATTTTTGTCCAACTTTTTAGCTTTTCATCCTCCGTAGCGCTGCTACGAAGCCAAAAAGAGCTTCATCCTGCCTGCCGGCAGAGGCAGGGTTGAACAAAAACCGCTGCTTACTCGCGGGAAGGCAAAGTCTTTCTCAACTGCTTTTATAATTATTAAACAACTTCATTTTTATAACTAACCGTTGCTATAATGTATTGGTAGTTTTAGTAGCCTTAAGTTAAATAAATTCTACTGTATATTTTCTACCCGCATGATAGTAAAGGTCGTTCATTCAATTCTCACTAAATACATTGGTAAGTTAAGGTTATTTGCGTTTTACGCTGCTTTTTGCTTCCATCATTGTATGAGTCTTCCGTTTGCTAGTCTACGAACCAGCAGCATTTGCCTCAAAGTTGATACAAAAGCATTGTCTAGAATCTCAAATAGCTTATCCTCCAAAGTACTAAAAAACTAAACTAACTTATGAAAAAATTAACCATCCGACTCACTCTATTTGTTTTTTTCTTGGCTTGTGTAGGATTTTCCACACTTTGGGCGCAAGCCAAAATCGCTTTCAAACCTAATTTGGCTAACGAAGTCATGCAACACATTGACTATCGGTATGGCGATATTATTCAGACCGATCTTTTTGATGTTTATGATGTACTATCTAGTGAATTGGCTAGTAATTACAATAGTGAGCTGGAGCTTCCACAAGCTAATATTCGATACATGACACCCACTAGTATTAGTTTCCACTGGGAGCAAATGCCCGGTGTGAAGCACGTCAATGTTCAATATTTTAATTTAAGAACAGGCGTAACCGAACGTATTGATAACATCCAAGTAGATTCTGTGGTACTCAATTTCCTACCTGCAGACCCTTTTCTATTTGCGTTTCAAGGGATTGGTTTAAACGATTCCAAAGGTGGTTTCACCTTGATGTTAGCGGATCGTTCATTTAATTTTATCATCGTCGATAAAGATGTTTTACGCTCCGATATTCCACCGCCTTATATGATCTGTACTTGTAATTCGGGAGGAGTTGTTAGCCAGCATAACACGCACCGCGATCTTTTCAACACCATTTTCATCCCTTTTACTAGCCCTTGTGTAAGTACTAAGTACAATCTAAACATCACAACCATGACTGCTACTAACGAGGTTCATTACCTGTCTTTAGATTTTGTGCATGATCAAAATAGCTATACGCTTCCTCGCGTCCACAGCTTGAATTATTGTAGTCCTACTGAATTTGACAAACCATACAACCTAGGGATTACAGGACTTTGTGAAACAATTGTCACCAATAAAGGCGTGACGGTATATTTTGATAAGCCGACTGTGGTCGAAGTAGATTTCACCCCTTCTACCTGCAACTGTGAAGGGCTACCCAAGGAAACAGAACAAAGTAAACGTTCAAATAGCAATGCATTTTTGAGTGCGCTAAAAATAAAGAGTTCCCCAAATCCTGTAGATCAATATGCGAACTTAAGCTATACGCTACCTCAAGATGGTCCCGTCAATATTACACTTTATAACACCCTTACACAAGAAGCACGATATTTAAAACGAGCAGCATTCCATACTGCTGGTGCGTACAACTTTTCCTTTCCTACTGACCAACTCACCGCAGGCGTATACAACTGCGTGATAGAAGTCAACGGAAAAGTCACAACGACGCGCATTGTAAAAATCAAAGACTAATCGATATAAGTACTAAGACAA
>CALFBG010000206.1 GCA_937951685.1 uncultured Saprospiraceae bacterium
CTACTTAAATATTCTGCTGCTCAAATTGTGAAGAACTTGGATAGCTTTGCCCCTCTTACTGTACATTTAAAGTATTATTTTTTTATCTTCGTAAGAAATCTATCGAGCAAATATTTTAATGCAAGTTGATACAAGTTCGTAATCTACAACAAACTTCCTCTACTTATCCACAAAGTTATTAACATTAACTTTGTTAAATGTGAATGACCAATATGCCTTACCTACCACTGATGGACACGAATCAAGATGATCATCTCGTAAGTTTGATTAATGCAATGAGCAAAGCGGAGAAGCGAAACTTCAAACTTTACGTCAATCGGCTTTCTAGCAAATCGGATGCAAAATTTGTGCAGCTTTTTAATGTGGTAGATCGATTAAATCGGTGGGAAGAAGCGCTAATTCTCAAAAAAATACCGACGATTCAAAAGGCACAATTGGCGAATTTAAAACGACATTTATACAAGCAGATTTTGATTAGTCTCCGACTCATTCACATTCAAAAAAATGTAGACATTCAAATCCGGGAACAGTTTGATTTTGCGCGGATTCTATACGGGAAAGGCTTATATATTCAGGGTTTGAAAATCCTTGATCGGATTCGGCAAATTGCGGAAGAGAACCATCAAGATTTACTCTTACTCGAAATTTTAGAATTTCAAAAAGTGATCGAAGAGCGGCATATTACCCGCAGTCGGCAGACAAAAAACAAGGTTGAATCTTTAATTGAAGCTTCCGAAACGAGTAGTAAAATCATTCAAAACTCAACGAAGCTCAGTAATTTAAAAATTGAAATTCACGGTTTTTATATTCAATATGGTCACGTAAAAAATGATCGAGATATTTTTATTGTGAAAGAACTGTTTCGCAAACGACTCCGAAAAATCAAACTAGAAGGCCTAAGCTTTTTTGAAAAAGTATATTTGCATCAGTGTTACGTTTGGTACTATTATACTCTACTGGATTTTGAAAAATGCCTCAGCGATGCCCAGAAATGGGTAGCGATTTTCGAAAATAATCCCAGTATGAAAAAGGAGGAACCTGAACTTTATTTACGCGGCGAGCATTATTGCTTGACTTGTTTATTTAACCTCTCCAGACTTCCTGCCTTCAAGCGTAATTTGCAACGATTAGAGCAATTCGAAACGGTGTATGGCGAAGAGTTAAAAATGGTTTCGCACATTATTTATTTCCTTTACTTTTCTACCGCAAAGCTCAATAAGCATTATTTAGAGGCTAGTTTTAAAGAAGGCATTGCTTACGTGCCAAGTATTTTAGAAAAAATAAAACAATACAAGAACCACCTTGATCCACACCGAATTTTAGTTTTCTATTATAAAATTGCTTTCCAGTATTTTGGAAACGAAGATTACGATACCATGTTGGATTATGTCAATGCCATTATCAACATGGAAGTGGGACAATTGCGAGAAGACCTACAAGGCTACGCGCGACTTTTGCAGTTAATTGCCCACTACGAAAAGGCAAACTTTGAACTACTCGATTACTTAGTGCCTACGACGGTGCGCTTTCTAGAAAAAATGAAAGAGCTCAACGAAGTACAAAAACGCACCTTAGATTTTTTGAAAAAATTAATTAAAAACCGAAATATTGGTCACCAAAAACTATTCGCAGCTTTTCGAGAAGAATTACACCAACTTGCTAAAAATAGCAACACGAGACGAGCGATCTTATACCTAGACTTAATGCCTTGGGTAGAAAGCAAAATTCAACGAAAAAGTATTCGCAGTGTAATGAGAGCCAAGCTCAGAAAAGCTTAATTCATTCGCCAAGCGACTAACTATTTGACTGTGCCCGTGCCGCTAAAACTGCTTCCACCGCTTCGAGTTCCATCCCTTTGGCTTTCAACAAAATCAAGAAGTGATATAACAAATCTGCCGCTTCGTTTTTAAATAAATCGTCGTTATCATCTTTGGCTTCAATCACTAATTCTATCGCTTCCTCGCCTACTTTCTGCGCTACTTTATTGATTCCCCTTTGATACAATTGCGCTGTGTAAGAGTTTGGCGTTTCTTCGTCAATTCGCTCCTGAATCGTCCGTTCCAATTCATACAAAAAACCTTTATTTGTTTCCGTTCCAAAACAATTATTCGCGCCCGTATGGCAAGTAGGACCCGCCGCTTTTACCTGAATCAATAAAGTATCTCGGTCACAATCTAAAGTGATCTTTTCAACCCATAAATAATTCCCCGAAGTTTCTCCTTTGGTCCACAAACGATTTTTGCTTCGACTAAAAAAGCAAACTTTACCCTCTTTGATCGTCTGCGCATAAGCTGCTGCATTCATATAACCAAGCATCAAAACTTCCAAGCTCAACGCTGCCTGAATAATTACGGGCACGAGACCATTTCCTTTTTCAAAATCTATTTTCATCGGATTGCAATTTTTTCTTTTTTTAAATAATTTTTAAGCACCGGAATCGCTACTTCTTCATCGTGAAAAATACTCGCGGCTAAACCTGCACTAGCTTCCGTTTTTTGAAATAAAGTTTTAAAGTGAGTCGGTTTTCCCGCTCCTCCAGAAGCAATCACCGGAATATTGACCAGTTCGCTAACTTGCTGCGTAATCTCCAAGGCAAAACCTGCTTTAGTACCATCCTGATTCATCGAAGTCAATAAAATTTCACCCGCTCCTAGGCGCGCAACTTCTACCGCCCACGCAGTTGTTTCGAGTGCCGTCCCTTGCCGCCCACCGCGCACAAATACTTCCCATTTTCCTGCAACTAATTTCGTATCAATGGCTACGACGACGCATTGACTGCCAAAACGATCAGCAATTTCCTGAATCAAGGCAGGTCTTTTTACCGCCGCCGAATTAATACTTACCTTATCCGCCCCCGCAGTAATAAGTGCTGCTACTTGCTCCACCGACTGAATCCCTCCACCGACCGTAAAAGGAATATTGATGGCGGCGGCAATTCGTTTGACCAATTGAATTAAGGTTTTGCGTTCTTCGATGGTTGCAGTAATATCCAAGAAGACTAGTTCGTCCGCTCCTTCTTTTACGTAACGTTTCGCCAAATCAATTGGATCTCCCGCATCCCTTAATCCAACAAAATTAACGCCTTTTACCGTTCGACCATTTTTAATATCCAAGCACGGAATAATTCTCTTTTTTAACATAATTTCTTTGTTTCTAAATCTTTAACCCGACCAAATCCTTCAAATTTATTCTACCTTCGTATAGCGCTTTGCCTACAATTGCCCCTGCACAGCCAATACTTTTCAATCGCTGCAAATCTTCCAAACTAGTCACTCCACCACTCGCGATTAATTGCACTTGCGTCGTTCGCAAAATTTCCGCATACAACTCGTGAGCAGGTCCCTGCAAGTTTCCATCTTTAGAAATATCCGTACAAATAACCTGCGTTACACCTTTTGCTTCGTAAGCTTTAATAAAGTCAAATACCGCTAAGCTGGAACGTTCCAACCAGCCATTCGTGTAAATTTTTCCTGCTTTGCAATCTGCACCTAAAATAATTTTGTCCTTGCCATAGCGCGCCAGCCAAGCTAAAAAAACCTCCGGTTGCTTCGCCGCAATACTACCCGCCGTAACCTGACTCGCCCCGCAATCAAAAGCAATCCTAATATCTTCGTCTGTTTTAATTCCTCCACCAAAATCAACGTTCAAGTTAGTCTGCGTACAAATCTCGGTAAGCGCACGATGATTGACAATATGCTTTGATTTTGCACCGTCCAAATCAACAACGTGTAAATATTCGATCCCATGGTCTGCTAATTGTTTTGCAAATTCCACCGGCTTGGTGTAGTAAACTTTCTGGGTTGCGTAATCTCCTTCCGTTAAGCGCACACATTTTCCGTCAAGGATATCAATTGCGGGTATGATCTTCATAAGTCTAAAAAATTTTGTAAAATTCGCGCGCCAGTTTCCGCAGATTTCTCGGGGTGGAATTGCGTCGCATAAAAATTATCTTTGTGTAGCACAGTACTGAATTTTTGAATATAATCACAGGTCGCAATCGTCTCTTTACTCAAACTAGCAAAATAGCGGTGGACGTAATACAGATTATCTTCTTCCTTGATACCACGCAAAATCGGATGAGCTTGAAGCATTGAAAAATTATTCCATCCCATGTGCGGGACTTTATCTTTCGGTGGAAAAACTTTTACCCTTGCACCGAAAATACCAAGACAAGCCGTGTTCCCTTCTTCGCTCGACATACACATCAATTGTAACCCTAAGCAGATACCAAGCATTGGTTTTTTAATCTTGCGAATGGTTTCGTCTATTCCTTTTGCACGGAGGTACGCCATTGCGGAACTTGCTTCCCCAACACCAGGAAAAATTACCTTATCCGCACGCAAGATCGTTGCGGCATCATCCGTAATTTCACTCGTTGCGCCTAAGCGAGCTAAAGCATTTTGAACCGAAGCAATGTTCCCCGCATTGTATTTAATAATAGCGATCATAAGATGCCTTTTGTGCTAGGAATAGAATAGTTGTTGGTACGTTGCACTGCCTTGCGCATGGCTTTTGCAAAAGCTTTAAAAATAGATTCAATCTTGTGGTGTTCGTTGGTACCTTCGACTTTAATATTTAAATTACACTTTGCTGCATCACAAAAAGATTTGAAAAAGTGAGCAAACATTTCCGTTGGCATATCGCCGATTTTTTCTCGTTGAAAATCAGCCTCCCAAACGAGCCATGCGCGACCACCGAAGTCAATCGCTACTTGCGCCAGACAATCATCCATTGGCAATAAAAAACCATAGCGTTCAATCGCTTTTTTACTACCGAGCGCAGCAGCGAACGCTTCGCCCAAAATAATCCCAACGTCTTCAATAGTGTGGTGTTCATCTACTGCTAAATCCCCTTGGGCATTAATAAATAAATCAACATTTCCGTGTTTCGCAATTTGTGCTAACATATGATCAAAAAAACCTAAGCCCGTACGAATGTCCGATTTACCAGCACCATCCAAATTCAGGGTAACTGCAATTTGAGTTTCTTTGGTATTTCGCGCTACAGTCACTTTTCTAGGTTTGGCTTTCAAGTATTGATAAATCGTTTCCCAAGATAGCGTATTCAGTATCGCTCCTTCCGTAGGATTTTCTCCAATCAAGATTCCTTGAGCGCCCAGGTTCATGGCCAATTGCATATCGGAAGCGCGATCACCAATTACGTAAGAATTGGCTAAGTCATAATTCCCGTGAATATATTTTTGTAATAAACCCGTGCCCGGTTTGCGCGTTGACGCGTTGTCTTCCGGCAAACTTCGATCAATTAAAACTTCCGAGAACCTAATGCCTTCGTTGGCGAAAGCTTCCATCATTTTTTTGTGTGCAGGCCAAAAAGTAGCTTCGGGAAAAGAACTCGTTCCTAAGCCATCTTGATTCGTGACCATTACTAGTTCAAAATCCAAGGCTTTCACGATTTTTCCTAAACCTTGAAAAACACCTGGATAAAAAACTAATTTCTCCAAACTGTCCAATTGATAATCAATCGGCGGTTCCACCACGAGCGTTCCATCTCGATCAATAAATAGTACTTTTTTCATTTGTTAAGTTTTAATAATTCTTTTTGTTGTTCCAACAGACCACTCAATAACTTTTCATTTTCTGCGGGCGTACCAATTGTAATCCGCAAACAGTTCGCTACTAAGCGATGCCTATTTCTCGTAATCACTCCTTTTGCGCGTAAGGCTTGATAACAGACCGTAGCATCTGTAAACTCGACCAGCAAAAAATTAGTATCAGAAGGGTACACTCGTTTTACGATTGCGAGGTCGTTTAACGCTGTTTGCAGTTTTATTTTTTCTTTTAAAATAATTTCAATTTGCCGGATACAACTTGCTTCATCCTCCAAGACTTTCAGGGCTGCCAGTTGATTGGGTGTACTCACGTTGTAAGGTGGCTTTACACGATTAAAAATGCGAATAATGGTTTCGTGCGCGTAAGCGATACCAATTCTTGCTCCCGCTAAACCCCAAGCTTTACTCAGCGTCTGACTGATAATTAAATTTGGATATTGCGATAAAACATTTAGCCAAGAATCCTGCGCACTAAAGTCAATATAGGCTTCATCAAGGAGCACTATTCCTGAAAACTGCGTCAGTATTTGTGCAATATCTGCTTGATGAATGGTATTCCCCGTTGGATTATTGGGAGAACAAATAAAGATTATCTTGAGCTGTTTATCTTCCAAATAAGGCTTAAGTTTAATCGTATCAATTTGAAAGTCCGATCGAAGGGGCAGGTTCATTAATTCCACTCCTTGAATAGCTGCCGATACGGCGTACATGCCATACGTTGGCGAAAAGCACAAGGCTTTATCTTGTCCGGGTTCACAAAAAATCCGAAAGGCTAAGTCGACTATTTCATCACTACCATTGCCAATAAAAATAGAATTACGAGGCAATCCGTTCCGCCTTGCTAACTTGTTTTTCACCGCCATTTGTTGCGGATCAGGATAACGATTTAAACGACCAAAAGGATTTTCATTTGCATCCAAAAAAACATCAGCTGTGCCTTGATACTCTGACCGAGCACTTGAATACGGCTGCAAATTTCGAATATTAGGCCTTACTAAATTTTCTAACTTAAACATCACTTAAGATTTTAATCGCAGCGTTACTGCTTGTTTGTGTGCCCACAATTCCTCCGCTGCTGCCATCTCTTCGATGGCGGGACCGATTTGCTGAAGACCTGTAGGTGTGATTTTTTGAAAAGTAATTTTACGTACAAAACTATCTAAGGAAACACCGCTGTACGCTTTAGCGTGACCGTTCGTAGGTAGCGTGTGATTCGTACCACTCGCATAGTCGCCAGCACTTTCGCAACTATAATTCCCCAAAAAAACGGAACCTGCATTGACAATCTGATTGACGTAATCTTCCGCATTTTCAGAAGCAACAATCAAATGTTCGGGTGCATATTCATTGCTGAAAGCGAGGCAATCTTCTAACTCTTCAAAACAAATCGCGCGACTATTTTTCAGGGCTGCTTGAGCGATTGCTTTACGAGGCAAGCTTTCGATTTGTACGGCGAGTGCTGCTAAGACAGCATCGATGACCGCCATTTGATTAGACAATAAAATCACTTGACTATCAGTACCGTGCTCTGCTTGAGACAATAAATCCGCGGCTACGAATGCTGCTTGGCTCGTTTCGTCGGCAATCACCAAAACTTCACTTGGCCCAGCGGGCATATCAATCGCTATACCTTCGCTTTGAACTAACTCTTTTGCTTTGGTAACAAACTGGTTGCCTGGACCAAAAATTTTATACACTTGTGGAATCGTTTCCGTACCGTAAGCCATCGCTGCAATCGCTTGCGCGCCACCAACTTGGTAGATTTCAGTAATCCCGATGAGTTGTGCCGTATATAAAATTGCCGGATGAATTACGCCGCTACGATTCGGTGGCGTACATAAAATAATTTCTTTACAACCCGCTAATTTGGCAGGAATGCCCAACATCAAAATCGTTGAAAACAAAGGTGCCGAACCACCGGGAATATATAAACCCACTTTTTCGATCCCGACACTTTTCCGCCAACAAGAAACACCAGTTGTAGTTTCAATAATTGCTGGTTGTTCTTTTTGGGCAGCGTGAAATTTTTCTATATTTTGCTTTGCCAACTCAATAGCTTCTTTTAAGCCTGTTTCCACTAAAGCACTCGCAGCTGCAATTGTTGACGCAGGCACTTTAAGTTGGTCTAAATCGACTGCATCAAATTTTTTGGTAAAGGTGAATAGTGCTTGGTCTCCCTCGCGTTTTACCTGCGCTAAAATCTCACGTACCTTTTCGTCAAGACTTACTTTTGTCAACCGTACTCGTTTAGTCAAACCAGTCCAAGTTGTGCGTTGAGGATTATTATATACTTTCATTATAAAACCATTTTGTCGACAGGAACGATGAGAATACCTTCTGCTCCCGCTATCTTTAATTGATCAATTACCTTCCAAAATTTATCTTCTTCGATTACAGAATGAAGGGAGCTCCATCCCTTTTCTGCGAGCGGCAAGATAGTAGGACTACGCAGTACGGGTAGTAAGGCACTTACCGCTTCAATCTTATCGTTGGGCACATTCATCAAAACGTATTTTGAATTTTTAGCGCGCAGTACCGTTTGAATTCTAAAGAGTAATTGAGATAAAATAATTTCTTGCGCGGCGTCAAGTTTGAACGATTGCGCTAATACTGCTTCTGACCGTAAAATAACTTGCGTCTCTCGCAATCCATTTTTGAATAAGGTACTTCCCGTGCTCACGATGTCGCAAATTCCTGCTGCCAAACCAATATTTGGCGCTATCTCAACCGAACCCGAAATGACATGAATATCTGCTTGAATATTTTCTCGTTGTAAAAACTGCGCTAAAGTATTCGGATAAGAAGTGGCAATTCGTTGGCCTTCGAAGTAAGATAAATCATCTGTCTCCACCGATTTGGGAACGGCGAGCGACACGCGACATTTAGAAAAGCCTAGTTTTGCTGTTACTTTGACTTGCTTTTGCTTTTCGATTAATAAATTCTCCCCGACGATCGCAATGTCTGCGACGCCATCTTCGAGGTATTGAGGAATATCAGAATTTCGGAGGTATAATAACTCCAAGGGAAAATTAGGGACGGTTACTTTTAATTGATCCTTCCCGTTGTTGATCTTGATGCCGCAATCTTTTAGCAACTTTAAAGAATCGTCGTGGAGTCGACCGCTTTTTTGAATGGCTATTTTTAATTTACTCATGTCATTTTTCAATTCGTTGACTGAGTAAACCGCAGGGAGAGGCAATAAAAAAACCCGACTGATTTACTCAGTCGGGTTAATTTTTTTATGTGCTAATTACATACATCAATTTCACCTCGCCTGAGCGTAGTTATGAAAATGATGATGATGTAATTGATTAAAATTCATTTTTATTTATCTTGATGTTTGTATTGCAAAACTATGTGTTTTTTTGGTCTCGCACAAGTTTAGTTGGTAAAAAACGATCTTCCTCTCAATAAAACCCTACTCTTTTTCCTTTTTTATAACAACAACAAAAAGACATACTTTACTGATAATCAGTTAGCTCTTAGCCACAAAACGATAATACAAAGGCAAGACCGCCGCCCCTAAAATAATTTTTATAATTGCCCCCGGGATGAAAGGATAAAGACCATATGCCAAGGCACGTTCCCAATCGTAGAGATAAGTGAGTTGCGCTAAACCACAAGCTACAATCACGACTGTCCCCAAAGTCATGGCAAGCAAACTCTTTCCAAAACTCTTTTTCCAAGCCAAGGTACCTAGCGTCCCCACTAAGCAAGCACCCAGTACAAAGCCATATAAAAAGCCACCACTACCCTTTTTAAAAACCTCTAAACCGGATTTCCCTTCTGCAAAAACGGGAAAATCAAGCGCACCTAAAATCAAATAAGCGATGACGACCAAAGTACCCCGTTTCGCGCCAAGCGTATACCCAATTAGTAAAACCGCCAAGGTCTGTGCAGAAATGGGCACACTTCCTACTCCCAAAGGAATGGAAATCTGAGCAGAAAAAATTAAAGCTAGTAGTGCGAGTAAAGAATATCCTATATTTCGAAATAGTTGTATGGACAAGTTTTAACTTTTTAGTGAATAATTCGCGAAAATTGGTTCTAAAATTCAATTGATGATTAGCGTAATAAAGGTAACAAAACTAGAACTACTTCCAAAAATTCTAATGCTACTAGATGATAGTAGAACAGTCAAGTCATCACAAGTCTTTGTTTTTCATCCTTCCTCAAGCTCGCTCTTTGAGCCAAGCGAGTAAGTCGATGTAATTAAAAACGCGGGCTTCTTTTTTTTGTAATTCTGCGGCTAGGATTTCATTTTTCAATTGTTCCAATAAGGCGGGTAAGGCGCGGGAAGAAGGAAGACTTATCGCCTTTTGCAAGCACCGGAACAGTAATTTTTCTACTGTGTAAATTGTTCGGCGGGTACGCAAATATCGACGGGTTGAGGGAAGTAAAGAACTCAAAAGGGTATAATTTTCTAATTCAAAATGTATCAATAAATTGAGGACGCGACTGAATTGGAAGATTTCGGTAACAACGTCTTCTTTCTTTTCTTTCAGAATTAAGTTGAGCCAATGCAAAGCTTCTACGTAGGTTTTTTCTCTAAATAGAATATACGCAGCGAGGTAATAAAAACTAATTTGATTGTGCCGTTGAATTTGTTTTTTATACTTTTTTAGCCCTTTTTCTAGTGCGGGGAGTAAGCTAACGCCTTTCGCAAAATCGCCTTCCGATAAGCAGTAATTAATTTCCAACATATACCCTTGCTGAAAAACTTGCGCTTCAATATTTTTCACACTCTTAAAAGCTTCCAATTGTGGCAAACTCCGTAACTTCTGAATGCCATCCGTTAAGGCTTGCTTCTTCTTGAGGACCAAACTATCAATTAGTAAATTATTTAAGGTACTCAAATACGAGTTTGGCAATCTTCGTAAGAAAGTTTCATCAGATTCCAACAAACTCAAAAACTGTTCATTGTAAGCGTAAGCGCGTTCAGGATGACCAAGGGTAAATTGAAACGTCGCATTTGCCCGAAAAAAATACATTTTACTCTGTAGCGTTGTCGCTTGTGTGAGATCGTTTAATTGTGGGTTTTGCTCAATTTCCTGAATGTGGGCGACTTGATCTTTCGATTCAATTTTTTGAAAGCGTTTTTGCAATTCAAAAATCTCGTTGTTTAATAGCCAATACTTATTGATATTGGCAAGTTGTGCCAAACAAGTTTGTTCTTCCTCGAAAATCCTTTTACCCGAAGCAGGCGCTAAATGTTGCCCAAAAGAAGTACTCAGTAAAGCCTTTTCCGTTTTCAGTAATTGTAATAACTGCTCGTATTGCTCAATAGCGTAAGCCCTTTTTTTCCATTTTAGCAATTGCTTATGACATTGTTGAAATAAAGCTTTTTTGTACAACAACTCGACTGCCCCAATTCCTTGCTTTAGTTGACTCGTTTTATCTTCCCCACCCAAGTGATATAAATGCTTCAGTATATATTCGTACAAATACTGCTTGCTCGCCGCAAAATATCGATCCTTTGTTTCTTGTAGATAAACGCGTCTCAGCACAGCTTCGTCATATTTGTCCTGTTGCAGTAACAATTCTAATAAATACATATGCTGCTTATTTTCCCCTTGTGCTTGTACTTTTAAATAGCGCTTCTCCGATTTTGTCAATGAATGGACTAAATCAAATAAATCTGAAGATGGTTTTTTCACAAAATATTTTTTAAAACACTATTAAATAATTCACAAATACCTATAAAACAGTAATTTACATAAAAAAATACAATATTAAAAGCTTATTTATACCAAAATCTTAATTTGATTGATCAGTAGAAGATCAATACTTTTGAAACAGAAAGCGATCAACTCCTATTCGAATTATTAGATCAAATTGCTAAATCTAAGAACGTATGAAAAACTTAAGCCTAAGTCTCCTATTCTTTCTCATTTGCTCCGCGTGGAGTGTTGCTCAAGATAAGTGGCTAAGCTATCCAAGTCAAGAAGCAATTACCGACTTTGTGGAGACGGAAGAGGAGTTGCTCCTTACTACTAGTAATGGTTTGGTCAAAATGAATAAATATACTTTCGAAAAAGTACATTGGACGGTCGATAATACTGCTTTGCCTTCTCGACACATCCAAACGATTACGCTCGATGATCAAAAAAATTCTTGGATTGGTACTTACGATGGCGTCATTGCTAGGGTTGGTCCTACGGGCTTTACCGACCTTACGGGTATTCCGCCTGAGATGTGGGACGAAAATGAAAAGCTTTTAACGCTTGAAATTGATCACAACGATGTAAAATGGATTGGTACCACAAAAGGCTTATTTCGCTTCGACGGTGTATACTGGAGTTTATATAATCAAAGTACCGTTCCTGGAAATACTTCGCTGGCGGACGTTTGGTCGATCCAAATTGATGAGCATAATCTGGTTAGCCTTGCCAGTTTAGAAAGCTTTCAATTCGACGGAAATACTTGGACGAATTTGAGCGAAGGGACAAATCTTTTCTCTTACGATGGCGCACAACTCTATACCGATGCAGCAGGCAATCTTTGGTGGACCAACTACAGCAATGCAATTGGTCGGTATGATGGTACAAGCTGGACGGAGTACTTAGATACAAATCCAACTCAGTGGAGTCCAAGTCAACCCGATACGGATTTCAAAGGCATCAACCAAGCACCCGACGGAACGATGATGCTTTACACCGCATCTGCAATTTATCATCTCATTGATGAAGTTTGGACCTTACAAGATAATGCACAGGTCAGCGAAATTAATCGACCGATTGACCATTTCTTTTATGATCAGGATGATAACTCTTGGTTGACCGCAGGAATTTATGTATCGAAAAAAACACCAACAACTTTTTCTGAAATTAGCATCGGTGTATTTCCAATCCAATCCAACGAGATCAAATATTTTGCGGAAGCCTCGGATGGCACAGTATACATTGCGAATCATCGCAATCACATTGCAACGTATCAGGATGGCGTTTGGGCAGAACTGAATACGGATATTCTTCGTGCAGAAAATCCTTTTTTACAAATTACCGATCTTGCTATCGGCAACGCCAATCAGCTTTACGTTGGCACACCAAAAGGTTTATTTGAATACAACAACGGTAATTGGACCCGCTACCACGTAGACAACAACAATGCAGCGTTTAGTATCGTTCGAAAATTAGCTGTTGCACCCAATGGGACACTTTGGATTGCTGCGGACCAAGAGGGCATGTTTCGTTTCCAAGATAATGTATGGCAACAATTCAATGCGAGCAATTCCTTATTATTGACCGCAGAAAATATCCAAGACCTCGTGATTGACCAAGACAATATCGTGTGGGCATACAGCCAAGAAAAGATACTGTATCGTGTGGAACAAGAAGCGTGGACAAGCATTGATTTAAATCAAATTATGCCGACGGCTAACTTATCGAATGGCATGTACGCAGACAAAAACAATCAACTCTGGATAGCTACTTGGAATGAAGGTTTGTTTCGTTTTGATGGAAATCAGTGGAAGCAATTTAGCACCGCTACCACGAGCATGGATTCGGATCAAATCTACAGCATTACGAGTGATGCCGACGGTAGACTCTACTTGGGCACGGGCTTCGGGCTAAGTACTTTTGATGGTAATGAGTGGAAAAATTATAATGAAAACAATGGCCCTTTTTACGAATCGAATGTGGTCAAACAAGTTTTTGCGAGCAGTGATGGTACGGCTTGGATGTCCGTCAATTACCAAGGCTTAGTCGTCTTCAATCTTGCTGGTTTTAATCCCGTCAGCACTTTTACCCCAAAAAGCAACGAGATACTCCAATTTGAAGTCGCACCCAATCCTGCTCGTGATCAAGTTCGCTTGACGTATCACTTAGCTCATCCTACTCCCATTCAGCTTGAAATCTGGGATGTTCAAGGCAAATTATATTTACAAGAAACCCATACTTTTCAAACGAAAGGCAATCAACAATTGAATTTAGAGTTGGGCACCTTACCACGAGGATTATACTTCGTTCAAATCAAAGGTCGAGATCAATTGATAACTAAAAAATTAGTACTGACGAAGTAGAAAGCGTAGGGGAACTACACCCACCCCTATTGCTTTTTACGCAATAAGAAACTTGGTCGAATCCGATTCGGATTTTCCCAACCAGATAATTCCTGGTAAGATACCAGGTCTTCCTCCTTAATGGTCGCTAACATCTTTTGCCAAGTAACTTCTCTAATTAAATAGTAGCGAAGTGCTAGGCGAAAGGTGCTAGTTTTTTCTTCTTCCGTAAGGTAATGTGCTAGTAATGGCGCTCTCACCCCCGCCGCAATTCGCCAGAGCATCGTATCCGAAATTTCGTATTCTGGCAACCAAGGCATTGCATCAATTTGAGTCGTAAAGGTAAAAAACTCCGCTAAGGCTGGATGCGCAATCACCAATTCAGTATCCTCTCTTTTTAATACTTCCATCGCTTTCGCTGTAATGGCAGCGTAGCGTTTATAGCTAGGATCATGCAGCTGAGGCTGATAAGCCTGATAACTGTACCCACTCATTCCTACTAGAATTAGAATCAGCATCCCATAGACTTTATTCCATCGTTTTCCTTGCGGAAAATAAAATACACTCAAGCAAGGAGCCAATAATACAAAAACCAGAAAGAAACGATACGAAAAACTCGTTAAAGACCATTTGAAAAAAGGAAAAACTAAGACCGTACAAATTACCAAAAGTCCTAAAAAGCGTGCATCTTTTATTTTTTGAAAAGGAAAAAATAGCGCTCCGAAAAAAAAGATACAACTCATTCCGATCTCCATTCCCCAGAGTATCGTCAAGCGCTCCTTTCCAAATTCCTGCACAAAACTGTACGGCGAAAAATGAGGAACTGCCGACAATAAACCTTCTAAGCGCGCAAAATCCGTCCAGTGCAATAAACCTGGTAAAAGCAAGCCGAGGGATACGATACACAATAGGGCAAAACTGCCCCATGCTACTGCTCGCCAATTCAACCGCTGCGATAAAAAGTAGACAATTATAAAAATTAAAGCGATTCCAAAACTTAGACGGTGCCCAAAATAGTTAAGCAACAAAAACAGCAATGGCAAGGTTTTCCACCGATGTCCTACGCTCCAAAAAAAGCCAAGCAATAAAGTCATCCCCAATAAATTTTTAGGATATTGTGCGGCAAAATAGGTGAGTTGTGGGCTAAACAAACTAATGCTTGCCAGTAGTCCCGCCAAGTAGAAATGTGCGCCCCAGCGTCGTGCTACCGCGAAGATCAGCAGCACAAAAGCACTCGACAAAATAGCTGCCGTCGTTTTGTACGTTAAGACGTAATCATCAATAAAAAAGTGTAAACTTCCCATGAAGGGATAAATCAACGAAGCGTCGGGAGAATGCATAGTGCCCGTTGCTAACCAAGCCCGTAATTGAATGAGGTAAAAGTAACCATCCCAGCCATTCACATATTCCGTTTGCCCCAACGCTTTCCATCGAAAATAGAATGCGAGGAATGCAAATGCAATACCGAATAAAAAAGTTAAATACTTATGCTTATCGGAGGTAAAGTACATCAATGAATTTTTCGCCCCGAATTACGCCGTCTTTAATGGTTACTACGTCTTTAAAAATTCGCGTCATTTTGTTTGCCGCTGCGCCTTTGTAATAAGCTTCCATATTCGTATAGTCAAAAAATTTGCCGAAGAGTTTCAGTTTTACTTCCCCCGGAGTAGCACTTAAAATTTCCCAGTTGCCATCCGATATCGTTTTGACTTCATCGTTGTTTTCTGAATTGTAGGCATAGGCATAATTAACGAACGTACCATCCGAACGTAGAATTAGAGAACGCTCCGCTTCCGTATCCGCATCGACTACTAAGTTATAAATTCGACTATCCAGCAACGGCGCTAAAGAGCTACCTTGCGCTGCTTCTCGATATTTTTGCTGACTAGCTTGCGCAAAATTTGAACGAACAATCAGCGGTTCTTTTTCGTTGAATAACAACAATTCGCTAATCGCCATATCTTCATAAGCCGTTCCGGGGAAAACCTCCGTGGCTTCCAATTGAAAACTACTTCCCGTCAGTCGAACACCGAAGGGAATTTGTTGACCCGCCGGAGAATCTCGCAAGTTAAAATCGTAGCGTTTACTATCTGGCGAATTGGCACCAAAACTAAACACCTTAACGCGAGTGTTCTTTTGATAATGCCCCGCTGAACGTTGATAACCATTCCAAATTTTAAGCCCCGTAATTGTAATCTCTTCCGCTAATTCAAAAACAATCTTCTCCCCTTTTCCATCCGTCGGCGCACCTTCTACCCAGGCAAACTCTTTGCGCGCATCAAATAAGAGTGCCGCATCGTAAGCCGTTGTCGGAGCTAAAGTAGAACTCGCTTTGAGGGTGCCGTTGACGATGCGCGGTGGCACTACCCGGTGTGCTCCTCCTTCTTTTTTGTATAAAAAAATATCTGTAATGCCCAGTTGGTGTTTTTTCGAAAAATGATTAATCGTCAAACTTTTTCCTTGACGGTCCATTTTATCCGAAGTCATTGCTTCCGTGGTTAGAAACCGGATGTATAAAGATTTTACTTCTTCTTCGATCGGAATCCGGTCTCCCAAACCGCCATTGGCAATTGGAACACCATTTACAAAAACCGATAAATCTAAAATATCCGCGTAAGTTGCCCCTTTTGCGCCATCTATTTTAAGCTGATGAATATATTTTGGAACGGGCAAGTAGATCATAATTCCTTCATCAGGACCAGCCCCTAAGATCGTTTCCCAGCGCGTTTGTGCATTTCCATCAAACACATTTCGGATATCACTCCCCGTCGCCGTGGAAGTTGCGTACAATCCTTCCAAATAAAAAGCCGGTCTCGGATCCTCTACCACCGGAGGCGTTTCGGGAGCTGTCGTCGGGGTATCCGTTGAAGTTCCACCCGAATTGGTGTTCCTTTCGCAAGCAAACAAACCCAAGAACATAAATGAGACAAAGAGGTATTTTAATTTCATAAGAGATTCATTTAAAGACGATAAATCTGATCAATTGAAGTTGAACGGGCATCCTACAATTGCGCTTAAAAAAGCTTAGGTCAATAACAAAATGCTTCAATCCTTACGCTTATCACAATTTTGTACGAGCACTTACTTCGCTTACGCCTGAAAATAACTAAATTTGTCCGTACAACAATTGTAAAGAGAAGAAGTTGAAGTTAATTAATTTTCAAGACAATGCCAATTAGAAGTGAATTTCCTGCTGCGGGATCAGATTACTTGGACGGACAAAGTGATGGTTGGGAATACCGTACCGCTTTTGCGGGAACGAGTTTGGAGGCTAGTTATACGATGCTCAAAGCATTCTTAAAAGAAGAAGGCTATGGAGATATTCCATTGCCTGCTTCTACCACGGAGCTTAATCTTTTTCGACATCCTGCCCGGGGAAATCAAATTCCGTTATTCCAAGAACGGGGCTATTTTCATAACCCCATCAAAATTTTCTTTCATGCACACCGACTAAAGACCAATACGCTCATTCTTTGTATCTACAATGAAACAGTCGAGCAGCATCTTCTTAAATTTCACGGTATTATTGCTTCATAAGACTGAACTAGTCCTTTTCCATTAAGAAGTTGTGAAGATATCGTTTTACTCTAAATCTTCTAAGTCGTCAAGAATATCCGTCAAAGCAGATTTGATGACGTCCATTTCCATTCCTTGCCCCGTAATATTAACCATAAATTGCTTGTAGGCAAAAATAGTAATTTCGCCCCGTTTTCGTTTAGTATTATACTTTTCTAAAGCATTATAGCCATCAATTTTGGTTGTTCGTTCGTAGCCGTTCTCCGTTTCTTCATCAATTTCCATATTGAAATTCTTTTTCGCGATATCCATGAGACTTGATCCTAATCCACCGCCGTCAACGATATTTATTTCAAGTTTTTTGTCATCCAATTTGTATACTGCATTAGCGTTCGTACCACTTAAGTTAGCAATACCGCCCGTTTTAACTCCTCGACTAACGCGTTTCATCCCTTCTAATTCATCAGGAAATAAAGCTTTTAATTTTTCCTTATCCACTGGAGGTTTAGCATCTTCATCCCCGACGCCCTCAAGTGCTTTTCCTAATTGATTCAGTGCCCCTGTGATGCTTTCATCTGCCATTTCTTTTTTCTCTTTAGCCTCCGCTGCCGCTTGGCTGGCCTCTCCTCCGCAGGCGGTAATTGTAAATAATCCAATTAAGGCGATAATTGTACTGCAAAAAATCTGTCTAGTCATCATAAATGATTCTTTTAAGAACGCTTAAATTTTCTGGATCGAAAGGATTGCAAAAATTCAACCGTACACTTGGTGTAAAAAATTGATACGAAAGTTTTTAAAACACTATTACTGAGATTTTAATTGTGAAGTTGTGTAATAATTCTAAAAGCAGTTGAGAAAGGCTTTGCCTTCACGCAAGTAAATAGCTTTTTTTGTTCAAACCCACCTCTGCCGGCAGGCAAGTGGAAGCTCTTTTGGGAGTTTTTAAACAACTTCACTAAGCAAAATTAAACATTTTTTAAAAAGGGAAGCTAAGAAGTTATGGAAATAATAACTTTTAAAGGACTTTAAAACGAAAAGTGGATTTTTCATTTTCTCAGCGTATTTATAATTTGTTACGCTTCTACGGGGAAGGAATGCAGCTGTAAGCTTAGATTCAGTACAACTCACTTCGCCAATAAATAACCAATCGAAACGGTGAAGACTTGATTTTTGAGAACGGGATTTAGCAATGCATTTTTATACACTTTTATCATTCCTTGGTAGAAGCGAATGTCAATATTAAGACTAGAAGGAAACTGATACGTAAACCCCGCTGCGACACCAAAATCTGCCGTATTGACGGCGTCATTGACATCAAAAACTTCTTCGTCTAAGTAGGTTTGCGCCGTGGAAAGAAAACTAATTTGCGGACCAGCGTAAAGACTGATTCGATCGAGTACATCGTATTTTACTAAAATTGGAACAGCAATATAATGCAGTCGAAACGCTTGTTCGGTTGCTCGTTCCGTCGCACCGATACGATTAAGTACGACTTCCACTTGAAAAGAAAGTCGATCGTTGTAATCCAAGTCTGCATAAAAACCAACAGCTGCGTCGAATCTACTTTTAGTCGAAATTTCTCCCTGCAAATTAGAAACACTAAGCCCAGCTTTAAATCCTACACTTTGTGCTTGCAAGGGCAAATTCAAATGACTCGCAAACAACAAACCGAAGAGCAACATCCATTTTTTCATAATCATGATAGAAGATTTTGGGCAGCAAAAATGAAGAAATGTAACATCCAGCGCCGAGCGCAATAAAAAATCCTAGAAGTACTTTCTGGGTCAACCACGCGAATCACTCCACAAAGGACTTGCTATAAAGCTACGCAAGACCAGATAAAAAAAATAATTTAGGACTGAAAATTCTAAATTAAATGTCCGCTACTTGCTGCGCTTTGCTTATGCTAATGACCTGACCACAAGTAGAACCTTGCATCCAAATAAAAAAAGCGGGATCGTCAATGACAAACCCGCTTCTTTTTTTAAAAATTCAACTGTTAACGCTTACGCTTCTTCTTCCGTCGCCTGTGTATTTTCAGGTTTCATTTGTGGAAAAAACAAAACTTCCTGAATGGAGCTTTGATTCGTCATCAACATCGTCAAGCGATCAATTCCGATTCCTAAACCAGAAGTTGGAGGCATTCCATACTCCAATGCTCGTAAAAAATCTTCGTCTAAGACCATTGCTTCATCGTCGCCCCGTGCAGCCAATTTCAGTTGATCTTCGAAACGTTGACGCTGATCAATCGGATCGTTCAACTCAGAATATGCATTTGCAATTTCTTTCCCGTTGACAAACAATTCAAAGCGTTCTACCAAGCCCTCTTTGCTTCGGTGCTTCTTTGCCAGCGGTGTCATTTCGATCGGATAATCGGTAATATAAGTAGGCTGAATCAGGTTCGCTTCTACTTTTTCGCCGAAAATTTCGTCAATCAATTTTCCTTTCCCCATGGTTTTATCTACGTGAATCCCTAGATCTTTGCAAACGCTTCGCAAACCAGCTTCATCCATTTCAGAAACATCAATGTCCGTATATTTTTTAATACTTTCGAACATACTCAATCGCTCGTAAGGTCCCGCAAAATTAATTTCTTGCCCATCGTAATGAACGGTCGTTGAGCCCGTGACTTCTAAAGCGATTTTTTCAATTAGTTCTTCCACCATTTCCATCATCCAGATATAATCCTTGTAAGCAACATAGATTTCCATCGCGGTAAACTCTGGATTGTGCGTTCGATCCATTCCTTCGTTACGGAACATTTTTCCAAATTCGTAAACACCGTCAAAGCCACCGACAATTAATCTTTTGAGATAAAGCTCGTTGGCAATTCTCAGATAAAGCGGCATATCCAAAGTATTGTGATGCGTCGCAAAAGGTCGTGCCGCAGCGCCACCGTGAATCGGTTGCAACACGGGCGTTTCTACTTCTACCCAGTCGTGATCATTAAAAAAGTTACGCATCACCGACATCAATTTACTGCGCTTCATAAAAATATCTTTTACCGAAGCATTCACCGTAAGGTCAACGTAACGTTGGCGATATCTCAATTCTGGATCAGTAAATGCATCGTGAATATTCCCATCTTTATCCGTCTTTACGATTGGAAGATTTCGCAAAGCCTTCCCTAAAAAAGTCAGCGATTTTACGCGAATGGTAAGTTCTCCAGTTTGCGTCGCAAATAATTCTCCCGTGATGCCAATAAAATCACCAATGTGCAACAACTTCATTAGTTGTACCGAAAGTTCTTTTTCTGCTGGCGTCTCCCCTATTCCTTTTTTATGTAAGTACAGTTGAACTTTCCCTGCACTATCTTGCAGCTTAGCAAAAGGTCCTCTTTGTCCCATAAATCTTCCCGCAATTCGAATTAAAGGCGCATCTTCTTGCCCATATTCACCCAAAGCTTCTGTGCGCAATTGCTCCACAAAATCTGTCAAAGCCATCGGAGCACGATCGACGCCCGCATCAAAACTGATTTCTTCCGACAATTGATGTGCTTTCATAAAAGCGGCATCTTCTAGTAAAGTCGCCGCTTTAAATTTATTTTTAGTTAAAAATTCCGCAATTGCTGCTGCCCCAACTTTTCCAACGCCCTTAATGTTCTCAATGGCTTTGTGTAATCGAAGGGTAAAATCTGAAGTTTTAAAATCTGAAGTTTTGAAGTTGATTTTAAATTGCTCCGCTGGAAAAGGGTTAATACCCAGTTCAGTAATCTTTGCTAAGGCCTCTCGGCGTACGATTTCTTGTTCGCTTAATTGCATAATTTATGTAATATTTTATAAAACTAGTTCGTATTCAATTCTTAGATAATAGGATCTAAATGAATGCTATTTTTTATTTAAAAATGAAGGAAATTTGCTCATCATAATTTTGTAATTAAAATCAGCAGATTGCTAAAAGTAAATTCCTGTACGCCACGAAACGGAATGCTTTGGGCGGCTTCAGCAAAACCTTGCACCATCAATTTTGCGCAAAATTAATCTTTATTCGTTATAAATAAAAAAATAAGCGAAGCAGCTTTGTCCAGCGTTGAGGAATCTAACTAGAAGAAGTTGTTTTAGTGGGATGCCAGCAGTTAAAATTACCTGCCAGAAAACAGTGTAAAAAGCTTTTAATTAAAACAACCTCAACCGAAATAGCAGATGCTAAACCTGTTTATAAGGCTTACATTTGGCGAGTGGTAAGAACATTTTCATGCGTATGTCTGCTAGGTAAAACATAATTCTTTTGATAAAATGTTAAAAATTGGAGCATTTCGGGAAGATGCTATATTTGATACGCTAAACTATTTTCGCATCAATTTGGTTCAAAAAAAGCTGTACTTCTCCATAAAAATGCAAAAAAAATGATCCAAACTGCGTAAAATGACAAAATTTAGTTTCAAAAATAAAAACTGGAAATTAAACACATTTTACTGTTAATCAGCTATTTAAACATCAAAAAACAAAAACACTTACTAGATTCTCTCGACCGAAGCTCACCATATAAGATTCGAGTTTCAGATTTTTCTTCAAAATGATATACTTTCAACTTATCAAAGTACAATTTTTTTAGTTGCTAGATTACTATATTAAAATGATTTAACCTGCCGATACTCACAGACTTAGTGAAATTAATTTAATCGAAACTTAACCAATAATACGCTACTAATCCTTTACAAAAATTCGTATTTTAGTGCAGAATCTTACACCCCCCCAAATCAATACTTACACAATCATGTCCATAGCCAATAACATGACCAAAATTCATCGGATGCCCCTTTACCCATCTTTAGCCAAACGCCTGCTCTTGATCGTATGTTCTATTTTTATGATAACACCTACGCAAGCGCAATGTCCACAGATCACGAATAGTGCTTTAACTTCTCCTTCTTGCAGTCCAGCTAGTTTGACGAGTTTGTTTTTTTCGGAATACATAGAAGGCTCTTCCAATAATAAATGCCTCGAAATTTACAACGGTACGGGAGCAGCGATCAACTTTGCCTCCGGAAGTTATGATATTCGATTTTACAATAACGGTGCAGCTACCCCAAATGCGACAATCGCCTTGACGGGTACCGTCCCCGACGATGACGTTTATGTTATTTGTCACCCGAGTGCCGCAGCACCCTTTGCAGCCGTGCAAGATCAAGTTTTTTCAGGCGTTGGTTCCTACAATGGAAATGATGCCGTTGCGCTTTTCCAAAATGGTACTTTGCTCGATGTAATTGGTAATATTGGTTGTGATCCCGGTGGGAGTTGGAACGCAGCCGGATTCAGTACTTCTAATCAAACACTCGTCCGAAATCCAGACGTTACCACGGGGGTTGGAGATCCTGCTAACGGCGGTTGTCCTTTTCCTACCTTAACAACGGAATGGACTAACTTTGCTAATAATACCTCTTCTAATTTAGGTTTTCATACTACGACGGGAGGCACTGGTGGCGGTTGTTGTAGTTTATGTCCTAATGATTTATTCACGCTTTCAGTCCTCGCAGGTTCCGATTTACCACAAGGTGGCACGATCAACTGGATGGCCAGCACTACGCCGAATTTTGATCCCTACAGCGGAGGAACCTTATTGGGCGTAAGCAATATCCCGACGGTTGATTGTTTGCAAAGTTCTGGTTTTCACATCAACGAAATCATGGCGCGTCCACTCAATAACGATGGTACGAGTGGTGCCGTAGGAACAGGAGAATGGCTAGAACTCATCGGTGCTCCGGGGACCGACATTGGTTGTACCGTCTTGACCGATGGAGACTGGACCGTAACCATTCCTGCGGGAACAACGATTCCCGCCGACGGATTTTTCATGATTGGTTTTGCTGGACTTACACCAGGGCCCGTTGATTTAGATTTATTTACTTGTGCCTGTACGACCGAAGCGGGACTTTCCGTTGACGAAACCTTCATCATGTCCAACAACGGAGAATATATTGCCATGTTTGATGGAACAGGTACTTTCTTGGAAGGATTAGTTTTTGGTAACCCGACGGGATTGAATGCTCCTTCTCAGGGTAATTTAGCCGTTGGCGGAGTCGTCCCCACGGCGGCAGTTCCGGGTTGTTCGCTAACTTCCGTAACGATTCCAAGCACCGGCTACGCTACTATTTCTTCCACGCCTTCCGTTAATACTTCTTATATCCACGCACCAGATGCTACTGGCCCTTGGACAACGCAAGGTGGTGGTTCTTTTGACGATTGCAACGTTGCCGCTACGGGAACATTTCCCCTCGAATTGACGACAAGTCTTTCTAGTACTTATTGTAATCAAACCGTTTATATCACTGGAGCGATCAATCCCTTTCCAGTAGGTCCTTGTTCTACGAGTGATCCTACGGCTACCACCCAAGAATTTCAAGTCTGTATTGTCTGTCCAGAAGCAATCGTCTCAGGTGGTGGTGCTTACTGCTTTGGAGAAACTGCCCCAGACGTAACTTTTACTTTTACCGGAAACCCTCCTTTTGATTTCACTTATACGGATGGTAGCAGTTCTACCACGATCACTGGTCATCCTACAACTACCTTTACAATCAGCCCCGCTACCCCGGGGAATTACACCATTACAAGTTTCAACGATGCTAGTTGTACGGGGACGGCCATGGGGAACGCCGTAGTCACCGAGCTCAATTTCACCCCACCCTCAATCAGTGTCACCTGCAATGATGCTGGCACGCCGAGTGATCCTTCCGATGATACCTTTACCGTAGACCTTACCGTCAATGGTACTTTCTTGGGCACAACTTATAGCGTAAGTGATTCTATTACACAAGCCGGTCTCAACTATGGGCAATTATATAATTTTGGACCTTTCTTAATTTCAGGAGGTGATCTGACGATCAATTTAATTGATGATGATAATAACTGCCAACTTAATAATGTAGTCATTGCCGCTCCTCCTACTTGCTCGGATGCTTGTAATATCACCGATAGTGGACTCGCCAATCTCGCTTGTAATGACAATACTACGGGCAGCGACCCTAGTGACGATTATTTGAACTTTGATTTAAATCCAACGGGACAAAACAACGGAACGACCTATACTGTAAGCGTAAGTTCAGGAACGGTTACGCCTGCCGCTAGTCTCTACGGTTTCGGTACCACCTTCCAATTACAAAATGGTTCGGCGGGTGCAGGAGATATTATGGTAACCATTATTGACTTTAATGATCCAACTTGTACTTTTAGTTTTACCTTGACCGATCCTGGAGCTTGTTCTATTGCCTGTAATCTTAGTGCGCCGGGATTGAGTAACATTAGCTGTAACGATAGCAGTACCGATTCCGACCCTAGTGATGACTTTATTAGTTTTGATCTAAATCCAACGGGAACAAATCTAGGAACAAACTTTACGGTTTCCGTTTCCTCGGGATCCGTTAGTCCGACGACTGCAACTTATGCCACCGGAGGAAGTTTCCAATTACAAAATGGTTCCGCAGGTGCAGGAGATATTACCATTACCATCACCGACGTGGACGATCCAACTTGTACCACGACAATCTTACTCTCCGACCCCGGTACTTGTTCTAATGCCTGTAACCTCAGTGTCCCAGGATTAGCAAACATCGCTTGTAATGACAATAGTACCAACTCCGATGCCACGGACGACTTTATTAGTTTTGATTTAAATCCAACGGGCGTAAACCTTGGCACAAACTTTACTGTTGCCGTTTCTTCCGGTTCCGTTAGTCCAACGACCGCAACTTATGCCACTGGAGGAAGTTTTCAATTACAAAATGGGTCCGCAGGTGCAGGAGATATTACCATTACCATTACTGACGTAGATGATCCAAGCTGTACCACAACGATCTTACTTTCCGATCCAGGAACTTGTTCCAATACTTGTAACCTCAGTGATCCGGGATTAGCAAACATTACTTGTAATGATAAGAGTACAGATTCCGATGCGACGGACGACTTTATCAGTTTTGATTTAAATCCAACGGGGGCAAACGTAGGAACAAATTTTACGGTTGCCGTTTCTTCGGGTTCCGTTAGTCCAATGACCGCAACTTATGCCACCGGAGG
>CALFBG010000207.1 GCA_937951685.1 uncultured Saprospiraceae bacterium
AACCAATCCCAAAGCCCGCGCTACTTTTTCTACTTTCCGCTTTTTCTTTGGTTTTAAAAATTCAATAGCGTAAAAGCCTTCTTTGGTTTTGCCTTTTTCAATGGCGCTCTTAATTTCTTTTTTTTGAGAATATCCAAGATTCGGAGATAACGAAATGATAAAAAAAATCCCAGAAAAGATAAGTAGTATTTTGATCATGAGTAGAGATTTTTTTTGCGTAAGATTTTTTAGGCTAAGTACAGGATCGAATTAGCTTTTATTAATTCGCGTGAAGCCCCCAAGTCTAGCTTGACCGAGCTCTAGCCCTACAAATATAGCGCATCAGGTTCATCCACAAGCATTTTTTATTAAAAACAACCCATAAAAAAGTTTAAGCTAGGATACTTTGGTGCTTCCAGTCTAATTCCCGAGTTTTGCGCTCGATAAATTCCCGAGGAGGATTCATACCAATTTTAGCTCATTTTTCGTTACTAAAGCGGTGCAGAACAATCCTTTCGTTAAATGGTTTATATATAGGAAATCTATAATATTAGAGGTTTCTAGCGTACTTGTTTGCCTCGAATTCATTATTTTTGATGGAATTTCACAAAACTGCTTCAATGGACAGAATAATAACACTAGCTTTTATATTTATTTCAATCGGATTATCCGCTCAAGAACCGATGCGCGTTACCCGCTCTGCTGCCGTGGATCGCAATGCGCCGATTTATAATATTTTTATTGATGCGGATAACAATAAATGGGTCGGTAATAGCAAAGGAACTTTTCAGGTGCATACGGTAGATTATGCGAGTAAAATCGAGAAGGAAGCCGATGAGACTTCCCTACTCCGCTATCAAGGTGGTAATTTCAACTTGATGTGGAACACCGCTGCTGTTTTTGAAATGATGAGAGCAAAAACGGATGGTCTTTTTGAAGGAGAAGAAGATATAACGGGCGCTTTTTATGATCCGGCTAAGAAAGAATTGTGGATCGGAACGAAGGGCATCGGTGTTTTTCGCTTTGATATGAAGAAAGAACCGAACTTGCTGGAACAGCTGACGATGGATAATTCCAAACTGCGAACGGATCAAATCACGGTTATGTTTAGTGACAAACCGAACAGTTATTGGATCGGAACGGAAGAAGGCGTTCTACATTATAATGGTAGCAAATGGAAATTATACGAACGTTACGTCAGTATTGAAGCGATTGACGTTTCTGGTACGGATATCTGGGTTTACGGTGAAGGTTATCTTTGGAAAGTGACAAACGGCAAAGATTGGGAAGAGATCGAATTGGACGTCAGTTTGTCCGTCGGAAAGATTAAAGATATCACTTTCGACAGTAAAGGAAGAATGTGGATTGCCTCTAAGATAATTGCCCGTTACAACCCCGAACTGGAAACGGTCGAAACGTTTGGAGATGCAGAATACTTTACCAGTGATTTTCCGAGTACGGTAGCAGTTGATCAAGAAGATGCAATTTGGGTAGGGACAGAAGATAAAGGGCTTTACTTAATTGAGAAAGCTACGGCGATGTCGATTTCCTGTATCATGGAAAAAGCACCCGGCTGTGATGGTGAGAGTGATGCCGAACTTAAAGTAGTCGTTAGCGGTGGTTCGGCACCATATACTTATAAATGGAATGGCGGATTATCCGGCGAGTATCCCAAAAATGTAAAATCCGGCGATTATGTCGTCACCGTAACGGATAGCAAAGGTAAAAGTAAAACTTCCGAAATTAGTGTCAATGACCCTGCAATTGCACTTACGGTCACTCCTAAGCAAGCAGAAAGTGCGCCCAATGCCAATGACGGAGTTGCATCCGTTGACGTCTCCGGCGGACAAGGGGAATATACTTTTAAATGGGATAACGGAGAAAGTACCCAGCAAGCCAAAAAACTTAGCCAAGGAAAACACTCGGTGACGGTTGCTGATAAAGCGGGCTGTAGCAGTGTTGCCACGGTTAGCATAACACAACAGTCAGCAGCACTAGCGGTTGCGATTGATCAGACCAGCGAAGTAAGTTGTAATGGACAAGCCAATGCCGCGTTGGCGGTGAGTGTAAATGGTGGAAAAGGACCTTTTCAGTATGCTTGGAATGTCGCTGCCCTCAGTGGAGAAAATCCGAAAAATCTTGCTTCGGGAGACTATGAAGTAACCATTACCGATAGTGAAGGAAGTACCGCTGCTGCGACAATATCTATCAAGGAACCTAAAGCACTGACCGCTGAAATCAGAGTAGAAGCTCCTGCCAGTACGGGCAATGCAGATGGAAAAGCCAGCGTAAAAGCTAAAGGTGGAACAGGAGATTATAGTTATAAATGGGATACGGGCGAAGCTACGGCAACCGCTGCTAAACTCGCTCCGGGAGAAAGAATGGTCACGGTAACGGATAACTCCGGCTGTACGGTTACGGCGAGTATCGCAATTGACGAAAACATTCTTCCCTTGAATGCCTCGCTTGATCAAGCCAGCGAAATCGCTTGTAACGGAGCGGCAACTGCGGCCTTGAGCCTAAGCGTGAATGGCGGAAAAGCGCCTTATCAATATGCTTGGAATGTTGCTGCCCTCAAAGGGGAAAACCCAAAGAATATCACCGCAGGCGATTACGAAGTCACCATTACCGACGAAGAAGGAACCACTGCTTCCGCAAAAATATCCATCAAGGAACCCAAAGCACTGACCGCCGAGATCAGAGTAGAAGCTCCTGCCAGTACGGGTAATGCAGACGGAAAAGCCATCGTAAAAGCTAAAGGTGGAACGGGAGATTATGCCTATCAATGGGATACGGGCGAAGCTACGGCTAGAGCTTCCAAACTCGCTCCGGGAGAAAGAACCGTCACCGTAACGGATGACGCGGGCTGTACCGTTACCGCGAGTATCGCTATTGATGAAAACATCCTTCCGTTGAACGTGGCGCTTGATCAAGCCAGCGAAATCGCTTGTCATGGAGCGGCAACTGCGGCCTTGAG
>CALFBG010000208.1 GCA_937951685.1 uncultured Saprospiraceae bacterium
GCGGAGGTGATGGAGATGCCCACGACGTACTCGTAATTGCAGAACAATTGGCAACGGGAACTAAAGTTGCGATTATCCCCATTGCTGCATTATCCATTAGAGACAATGGGGAATTGGATACCAAAATTATCGCGATTCCTGCCGATTCTAGTCTGCAAATTATCAAAGCCCAAGACTTTCGCAGCTTTTCTATCGAATACAGTGCTGCCAAACAGATTATTGAACAATGGTTTTTAAATTATAAAGGCTTGAGCCATCAGGTTGAATTTCTTGGTTGGAAAAATGAAAAAGTTGCACTCGCCGATATTAAAAAATGGATGCTTCCTTCCACTACAAAAATCCAATCGGTTGAGTAATGCTGCTGATAAATCAATTATTTTATATCCGTTTTATATCCGTTCCAGCGCGGAACACTCGAAATCGCTTTAAGGCTGTCATTGATCAGATTCAACAATTCGTCTGATAAATAAGAAACTTAGTATAAAACCATATTCGTTAAATTGGTGTTAATATCAAAATAATGTAACTTTTCATCGGTGAAAGCTGTAAATTTAAGGTATGAATACCTGCGAGTGTAATTGAACATTACCCAATAGCGTTTACGACTAGTAAATTTGGCGAAAAGCTTCCCATACTTTCACTTTCGCCTAATTATGGAAATATTAAATACACAAGCTTCTAATTGCATAAAAGACCACACATGACCCAGAGCGCTATTTCTTCCCAACGATATGAGTATTCTCTAAAGCAAAAAGACTGCCGTTACGCGCTATATGCTTCCATTGAGGAAGTAGCAGAAGAGTGGGATTGGATCGCGCCTAAACACAACCTATTTTTACAATCGACTTACCTTAGTATCGTTGAAAAGAATCCGCCGAAAGGCATGCAATTCGCCTATCTTACATTTTATCAGGATAATACACCGATTGGAATCTGTTATTTTCAAATTAAACATTTCAAAGCGGACCAAAGCTTAAATACGTCCACGACTAAAGGAGAAGATAAGCCTCCTTGTTTTTTTAATACAATCGGTCGCTACCTGAAAGGTTTAGTCGCCAGCAAAGTAGAATTTAATACCCTCGTTTGTGGTAATTTGTTATTGACGGGCGCTCACGGGTTTTATTTTGATCCGAAAAGAGTTGAGGGGGAAATGTCTCTGCGCTTGATAGACGAGGCGATTGATAGTTTATACAGCGAATTTGAAAAGCGAAAGCTACCCATTGCGGGTACTTTAATGAAAGATTTCGGGGCTAGTGAACACGCCTTTTACCAGCAATTTAGTACCAAGCATGAGTTTAATGAATTTACCATTCAACCCAGTATGATCTTTGAATTGCCCGAAAGTTGGAATAACTTTGACGATTACTTAGCGGCAATGTCTTCCAAGTATCGCGTCAGGGCGAAACGAGCTTTTAAGAAAGGAAAAGCGGTAGAAAAAAGAGAACTAGACTTAGCAGCGATCGAAGCTAACCTTCCTAGAATTCACGAACTCTACCAAAATATTGCGGAAAATGCTGGCTTTAATATGGTAGACCTCAACGAAGGTTATTTGCTAAATTTAAAGCGAAATCTTCCCGAGCAGTTCACAATGATGGGCTATTATCTAGACGATAAATTGATTGCTTACTTTACCACGATCCACAATGGATCAGAGCTAGAAGCCCACTTTTTGGGTTTTGAAAAACATTATAATCATTCCATCCAAGTATACCTGAATATTTTATACGATATCGTAAGAATTGGGATTGAAAAACAAGTAAAAACCATCGTTTTTGCGCGTACCGCTTTAGAAATCAAGAGCTCGGTCGGTGCCGTAGCCGAGGAAATGTACTGCTACATGAAACATCGGAGTGCCTTTTCTAATAAGTTTTTACAACCTTTACTCGGTTACCTGCGCCCAAAAGAAGAGTGGGTGCCTCGGAGTCCTTTTAAATCAAAAGAACCGAATCAAGAAGAAGGTAATCACTAGATTTCTCGAGCTAAAGGATCTAATACAACAGTCGTTTAAAAACGACTCCTCAAAATAAATCCCGAATTTTCGACTTGGAAAATTCGGGATTTTTGTATGCAATTCTGATAGGAAGCGGAGGCCTTTATTTATTTTTTACGCGGCTGAGATTCCTGACGGCTTGCTCGTTTTGAATGAGGTTCCGGTTTTGAATATATAATTGCTGGTCAGATTGAATTTGAGCAGGAGCACTATTTTGCAAAATGGTCGAGAAATTATTAAGATTATTTTGCTGTAAAATTACTTGATTAGGGAAAGTCAAGTCAGCATTTTCGAAAACGGCTTGCTGATTTTGGTAACTTTTCAAGCGAAAGCGCACTGGCTTTTTAGACTGATCCAAAGTCAAAATATAATATACATCTTGGTCAATTTTTTGAATGCGCATGCCCTCCGTAAAGGTTGTATCGCCATTGACAATGATAAAACCGGTACCCTCAATCGTAAACTCATTTTTCAATTGCCATTGTTCGATCGACAAACCACTATTTGTAGTGCCGTGCCACTGACCAATCAACCATTTAAAGAGCGATAAGTTGTTTTGCGCCGGATAATCAATTTCAATAGAATTAGAGTGAGCGTTAATATTCGTAAAAGCTTCTTTTGACGTAGCGACCCTACTTGCTGCGGCGATTTCTGCTTTTTGCTTAGCGGCTGATTCGTAGCGTTTTTTTCTCGTTTTGACCAGATCTGTAGCTTCTATTTGTTCTTCTAAGCGTCGATCCTTAGCCGTCGTTGTTGTTGGCTGGCTTCTACCAAAGGCAATTTCTTGGTCGTAAGTATCCTGCTTAAACTCGGGACTTGCTACGGGCGGTTCTATATCTGT
>CALFBG010000209.1 GCA_937951685.1 uncultured Saprospiraceae bacterium
CTTCAGCTTTTTCTCGTCACCGCAGCTACGGCTGCATAAATTCTGAACAGCATTTACCGCTTGCGGATGGGATGCAAAAGAGCTTCGTCCTGACTTACAAGCCTTTACCTTCGGTTGCTAACATCATTTTAAAACAACTTCTTTATATCGCTACACAAATTAATAAGACACAATCGCACAACTTAACCAACTCATCGACTTATATACGAATTGAACTAGTTGCATTTGTCTTCAGTTGAATTACGACGTACATTTGGATGCATCAAAAAAACATAAAATGAAAAATACGATATCATTTACCGTGCTTTTATATTTTTGCACAATCACTTTTACCGCTACGGCTCAAATTACTCCTAGTCCTACGGTTCGTACGGAACAAGAAATTAACCCGCAGACATACACTGGAATTATTAGTGAAAATTACCCAAATGGTAAGCCAAAACTTTGGAAAAATGTGATCAACGGAAAAGCGAATGGATTATGGTTGGAATGGTATGCCAATGGTGAATTGAGGTACCGAGCTTACTGGAAAGATAGTAAAGGTCACGGAAAGTGGGAATACTTTTACTCCGATGGAACCCTTCGCTCCGTATCCGTGTACCAAAATGATATTCCAATTGGTCTTAGTAGGACTTATCACCCGAATGGGCAATTAGCCTCGGAGACGACTTACGTTGATGGCAAAAAAAATGGAATTGTTTATACCTATGATACACAAGGCACACTGATTTCGAGCCAGCTCTACGCTGATAATGAAGCGGTCTTAAATAAGCCTATTCTTTTTGAAGTAGGAAAGATTGCCACTGCGGAACACAACGAATGGGATATTAGTTTTATGCCCGATGGTCGTACGCTTTATTTTGTTCGTCGGGAAGCAGGAAAGACACAACAACAGATTTTTTCTGCTCAGCTCAAAGATAAAAAATGGACAAAACCTTTGCCCGTTTTTTCTGAGGCAGATGATGTTAGTGTTTTTATTAGTGCGGATGGTCAAAGAATGTATAGCAGTTCATTTCGGGCTTTACCTACGCAGCCCAAACAACAAGATTTTGATAGTAATATCTGGTATCGGGAGCGAAAAGAAAATACTTGGTCGCTACCCATTCCTCTCGGACCCAACATCAATAAAGTGATGCAAAAGACTGATCAGTGGCCGACCAATTACGAAGGATCACCAAGTACCGACCCCGCAGGAAATTTATATTTTTGGACGAAAGGTAGCGGCAAATCCCCTGCGGATATTTATTGGGCAAAACGTAAACCTGATGGTAGCTTTGCCGATCCCGTGGCGCTAGATACACCACCCAACGGAAAAGGATATGATGTCAGTCCCGTTGTTTCCCCCGATGGTCAGTATTTGTTCTTTGCTTCTTCTGATCGGTCAGATCGTTATGGGGGAGAGGATCTTTATTATTGTAAAAAAACTAAAACGGGGTGGAGCACACCGCAGAATTTAGGACCGGATATCAATACAGAGCGTTTCGAAAGTTTTCCTAGGTTTTCACCGGATGGTAAATACTTTTTCTTCGCGAGTGACCAAGCCAAACAAAAAGATGCGGCGGGGGAATATATTTGGAGTATCTACTACATGGAAACAAGGTTTTTAGATATTAACTAGTTTACCATTTTTTATGACTTTTAAACAACTTTATAATCAAGAACTTATGAAAATAGCATTCCTTCTAGCGTTACTTTTTCCTTTGTTGCTATCGGCACAAACTGAGATTGACACCACAAATCAACGGATGGTGCCAATGAGCCAGACTTATCAAAAAGCATATCAATTCGGCAATAAATACTACGAAGTAGGAACGACGAAACCCTTTACGGGAATTTTGTATGGTCGTTACGATAATGGCCAATTACAAACGCTACAAGAATTTAAAAATGGAATAGGAGATGGAATTTGGATTAATTTTGACCCTGAAGGTCGAAAAGAAATTCAGGGGACTTATGTTAATAATCGCATCGAAGGTCCGGTTACGCTTTTTTATGAAAATGGGAAAGTGAAGGGGAAAGGGCAATATCGTCATTGGAAACAGCCAATCGGTTGGTGGACCTACTACGACTTGTCGGGTAAAGTGGTGCAACGTATGTTGTATACGCCGTAGTTTACCGTAACTATTTTTCAAAAAAAAACCGGGAAGCCAATGACTTTCCGGTTTTTTTATTTTCAAGCGGGTCTTAGTGTTGATGACCGTGCGCATCCACTTCTTCTTCCTCTGCTGCTGCTTTGCCAGCACTCACGCTTTCTGTCCCTCGTCCACTAATTAAATTGCCAAAAAAGATGGCATTGGCAAATAACTTATTGGTGCCATACCAGAAACCACGAAAATTAGGATTGTCTGCCATACAGATAATTTTACCGCTTCCTAGGCTATTGACAACGATACTCGCCGAAGAAGAAATGAGCGGTAAATTATCATTAGAAATATAGCCACTCAATAATGGCTTACTCGTATACCGTAAAGGTGTCGCGTAAGGATTTTTACTTAGTTCAAAAAATAAACTCCCTCTCCTAAAAACGGGTAACTTGCTTTTGTGATAACCAAATCCCAAAGGATGAGTAATGTCTAACTCCGTTTCAAAAATGGCACCGCCAATAAACTTAGCCCCGTTGTCGCGCGACAAATGTTGATAGGCGCGGGGCGTCGCATTTTTCTTTTTAGCTTTTTCGGACTTGAACTTTAGGTTGGCAAGTCCATTGCTACTCGCCCAGCGTGCAGCTCTTTTCATCGTAATCAAAGTGCCACCGTTGCGAACCCAACGTTTCATTTTTTCAACACCAGATTTACCGATGCTTCTGTAATTACCATCCACCATCACGAGACTTGAATACCGCTCCAAATTCATACCACTTACTTCCCGGGCTGCCGCCATCGTTACTTGCATATCGTAGCGCTGATCTAACAAATGCCAAACTTCACCTGCGTCGTTGCTATTCACACCGCTACCAACAAGTAAAAGTACTTTTACGGGTTTTACTTTTCTTAAATTAGGACTTCCTAAGTCGATTCCTGTAGGCGTAAAGCCCGTCGAAACCGTATAGATTTTCAAATGGTGTTTTTCTGAAATTTTACTTAGGAGTTGATAAATTTCTTCGGGTGTTTTATTTTGATTGGTTACCGCTAAGCGAATCGTCCCTCGTTCAAAATCTACTTTTCCTTCTGTGGTCACTGCACCAAAACTTTCCATGGCAACATTGACGTTGAGTTGCTTAGCCAAAATCTCTTGCAAAGCATTCGGCGCGTAGTAATTATCCCATTTAAACAAATAAGCATAGTTACTTTTACTTACTTGAAATTTTTGTTGGAAAATAGTAGCAGAGGTTACCGCTTTCCCCATCATACTGTTTAAATCTTTTCCGTTGACTTCCGCATAATCTAAATTATAAGCTAAAGGTAAGGTCCAACTGGAGACATCGTAAAATAAACTATCTCTAAAGCTGGTGGTCTTTTCAAAAATTGCACGCAGTAAACGGTGTTGATCTTGTGCCATTGGAACTACAAAAGCATGATCCTTTTTGAAATCACTACCCGCTAATCGAATGTCTTTTTGAAGTTGGTAGACAGTAATCTGGTGTTGCTCCAAATGACGTACAAAATCTTTGACGCGACGATGATCGTGCGCATCGCCAAAAACGTAAGCTTTGACTTTACTCTGTGCACCTTCTTGGCGCGCATTTTTATAAAAATCACGTTGGAAAGTTAAGAGCGCTGTTCTTAATTCTTTTCCTGCGGTTTGCGTTGATAAAGAAGTCGTGACTTGGTTGCGTACCGTAAAAGGAAAACTCAACAACCCATTGTCAGTCTCTCGTAAATGTCCCCGCGAACTGGCTTGCTCAAATAAAATCCCGATACAACCGTTGACGTCAGGATAGGTAGATCCTTTACCATAATAGAAATCGTCAAAAGATTCCTTCGTGTAATAAAGCGAACCGATTTTATCTAAATACTTTGCGTGGTAGCCCGCAATTTTTTCGGTGAGGTCTTGATTTTGCTGTGGCGTAATGGGATTCGTACGAGAAGGAACGCCCGGTTGAAAAAAGTAAGTAGCGTTAGAGCCCATCTCATGGTGATCCGTCAAAATATTGGGTTTCCATTCGTGAAACTTACGAATCCGACCTTGGCTTTCAGGATGTTGCACCAAGAGCCAATCTCGATTTAAATCAAACCAGTAGTGGTTGGTTCGACCACCAGGCCAAACTTCGTCAAATTCTCTACTTTGGGGATCCGTTACGCGGTTTTTACTTTTGTGCATATTCACCCAAGTGGAGAAGCGATGTAAACCATCAGGATTGAAACAAGGATCCAGTAAAACCACGACTTCGTCGAGCAAACTTTCTACGACTTTACCTTGTCCTGCGGCGAGATAATAGGCAACTAGTACGGAAGCATTCGCACCACTCGATTCGTTACCGTGAATGCTATAGCCTTGATAAACAATGGCAGGCATTTTTTCCAAATCTAGCTTGTCGGATTGATCTGGGTCGCAAAGCGCTAAATGTTGCGCTTGGATGTTTTTTATATTTTGTTGATTTTTTTTAGAACTAATCGTCAATAAAACCAACGGTCTATTTTCGTAAGAACGCGCATATTCTTCGAGGGTGACTCGATCCGATTTTTCGGCTAGGATGCGCAGATAGTTGATGAGTTGGTCGTGGCTAATGTGCCACTCTCCGGGTTGGTATCCCAAGATAGATTTTGGAGTAGGAATCGCAGGATCGTACTTGATGTCAGGTAAATAGTAATTGAGATCAATATTTTGTCCAATACAATAACTACTGAAGCAGATAGCCAGTAGGGATAGGTAAAATCGGTATTTCATGAATAAGAATTTATAATGGGAGTAATCAAGGAATCAGTTGAAATCAATTACTTAATGTTAATCGTTGCCAAAATACCAAATAAATGCCTAGGAACGAAAATACGAACCCAAAAAGAAACCCTTCCTAGAAGATTCTAGCAAGGGCTCTTTTTTTAAAAGGGATTATAAATAGGTCTTAGTAGTTATTTTAAAACAATTTCTTCCTTACCGTTGAATGAAAATCATTTTTTCACTCGCTTGATATTGCTCGCTTTGCAATTGGTAAAAATAAATGCCACTGTGCGGTAATACTGTTTTGTTGAGCTCAATTTGCTGTTCTCCTTTTTGAAAGAATTTTGTGTTTTGGTGAATGCGTCTTCCTACTTCGTCATAAATAGAAAAAGTCAGCGGGCTATCACTCGGTAAGTAAAAGCGAATTTGTGTTTGTTCCGAAAATGGATTTGGGGTATTTGGATATAAAATAAATGCTTTTTCTGCCTTGGGTATTTGAGAAGAGTCATATTGTAAATCAAGTTGCATGGCTGTTCCTTTCTCTTTGTAAGCCCGAGCGTTCGTAGCCCGAGAACCTAATTGGAAAAAATCAGCTAGTTGTCCTGTTTGCTTTACTTCGAAAGTGAAAGAAAATAAAACTTGCTCCTCTTCGTACGTTTGAGGAGGCAGATCAAACCAACTCCAAGTGATCAGTCCTTCTTCCACGTCTTGCCATCCAAAATTATACTCGTCTAGCTGTGCCAATGCTCCAGCATCCCAATTTGAAAAAGCCAGTACTTCTGGGTCAAATTCAAAACTTCCTTGTAATGCTTGTATGGCTTGAAAATCTTTTGCGCGTAATTTTACGTTTATCTTTTCGCCCGGAATTAAGACTTGATCCTTCAATGTTAAGAATAAACTTTGGGTCGGGTTTCTTACTTCCGCTGCCAAGAGCGCGTTAGGAATTGCATTGAGGTTAACATCCCCAATTTTAATCCCTCTGAAATTAAGGTTCAAATCGTGTCCGGTAAGGTTCGTAATCGTTTGGCTTTCGGGAAAGGAAAAAGGCTGTGTCGGATCCGTAATTAAATGTGTTGCGTTCATAAAACGCCAAGATTCGTTGTTAGGGAAACTGGTTGATAAATGTAAAATCGCTTTGCGCAACGCTAATAAATCAAAAACCGAAATATCGCCAGAACGATCAACGTCGGCAGCAATAAGTTGGTAGGGATTAAGTAAGCGTTCAATATTTAGTAGGTGCTTCGCAATTAAGACCAAGTCGTAACTAGAAATTCCATTCAATAGGTCGTCATTTTTCTTGGGTTCAATCAAGAGGTTACTTCCCAACGGAATATTTTCAAATAAAAATTGACCTGCGTTTTCGGTATCATGCATTTCATTCATTGCGTTGGATACATAAACACTGACGTTACTAATCGGGCCACTCGCAGGAGCAAAGATTGTTCCTCCAACAACTGGCATATCGGGTAATCCCGGCGCACCGTTACAATTGATGAAGAAGCTCACAAAACAAACCGAAAATCGATCAAAGTCATTATAGAACCTAATTAAAACGGAGTTGACCCCCGCATTACTACAGTCAAAACTGATCGAATCCAGCAAACTGCCATCGTTGCTCACAAAAAAGCCTTCGAAGTTAGAACATTCTTCAGTAGTTCCATTGTCAAAGTCGTTAGGACTAAGCGTTAAGGTTTGTCCGGGGGTTACATTGAACGTAAAAGTAGAATTACAACTTGGATTGGGTGGACTGATATCTCGAACCGTCACATTCATACTGCAAGTACTCGTGTTATTACAGTTGTCGGTTGCTGTGAACGTAACCCTTGTTGTTCCTACAGGATAAAACCCACTCGCATCCGCACCTCCAGTTGGAAAAGTATCATTGGTAATGCTTACCATTGCTCCACAATTATCAATCGCCGTTGCCACCAGTTCATTCACTTGACTTTGACATTGATCACTCGTCGCTGGAAAAATATCTACGGTTACATCCGCCGGACAAGTAATCACGGGCGGAATAGAATCGTTGACCCAAGCGGTTTGCGTCACTTGACTCGTATTGCCACAAATATCCGTTGACTGATACGTACGGAATACTACGCCACCACAAACGGGGTCGGGACTATCGGATAAGAAACTAATGGTGACTAAACTATCACAATTATCCATTTCGTTAAGTACAAGATTGATGTCGGGGGCAGGAATGCTATCGTAACAAGCAAAGTTACCTAAGCTTTCCAAAGCATCTGCCGTCGGAGCAATATCATCTAGAATAATGATGTTTTGAAAAATAGTATCCGCATTGCCACAATCATCTATTAAAGCATAAGCTCTTTGTACAATGCCTGTACAACCCGGATTCGGACCGTCCGAAACAAAACTTACCGTTACCAGACCGCCGCAATTATCTACGGCACCCGTTACCACAGTAATATCATTTGCGGGAATATTATCGTAACAATCAATTGGTCCAAGGTCTGCTAAAGGATCGGCACTCGGAGGGATCGTATCGTTAATGATAAAAGTTTGAACGACGGTTCGGCTATTATTACAAAGATCCGTCAGTTGATAGCTGCGCGTCACGGTGCCACTACAGCCCGGATCATCGCTATCCAGCAAATGCACAACCGTCACACTATCGCTACAATTATCCATTAGGCCTAGAACGTCATTAATGTCAACGGGAGGAAGGTCTGCGTAGCAAGCAAAACTAGCTAAACTTGGGAAAGGTGCTGCCGTTGGTGCGATGGTGTCATTGATGAAAATTTGTTGTTGTAAGTCACTGGTGTTTCCACACAAATCGCTTAGTTGATAGGTTCGAATAACGACTCCTGTACAGCCTGGGTCGGGTGAATCACTCACAAAATTGACGTTTACTGTGCCAGCGCAATTATCCGTTTCATTTAGCACATCCAAAATATTTGCACCGGGAATATCAAGGTAACAATTATAAGGACCTAAGTCGGGTAAAGCTGTTGCCGTCGGCGGAATTGTATCCAACACCGTTAAGCTTATGGGAAAAAAACTAGCATTGCCACAATCATCAATTGCTTGATAAATTAAAGTTCTGGTGTATTGATGTGCGCAAGTAAGGCTCGTCGTATCATCTGCGATCAAACTCACTACGACGGTATTGCAAATATCAGTCGCCGTCGGCGGATTTGGTAAAATCAAATCGGCACTGCAAGCAAAGCTACTATCCAAACTTCCGAGTACTTGATCCCACACCGGAGGAATGGAATCTTTCACGATAATTAACTGGGTATAACTGGTATCGAATAAGGTACATTGGTCTTGCACAAACCATTCTCTCAAAATTTTATAACTACAATTTGCGGTGAACTCCAGCACCGTTTCATTGGCAAGACCAATTCCAAAAAGACCACAATCATCGACAACATTTGGCTTGCCCGTAAGGACGCAGCTCGTATCTGATAAACAAGCCACCGTTAAGTCTGCTGGGAAATTATAAATGGGGGCAATCGTATCTCCAATACTAATTAATTGTTGACAACTAGCCGTTCTGCCATCTCGATCAACGGCAGTCCAGGTTCTCGTAATCGTTCCTACGTTACAGCTATTGAGGTCTTCTACATCCGCAAAGTAAATACTGTCAATGCCACAATTATCGGTAGCCGTTGCCATTCCTGTTTGTAAAGGATCTGGGGGATAATCGCTACAATTCAAACTGGCATTGGGCGGGCAATTAATCACCGGATTGGTTTTATCTTGCACCGTAACGAAGATCATGCAGCTATTGCAAAGTCCCACCGTATCGCAGACTTGAAAAACGACCATGATAGTTGTATCTAAATCTGCACAACTAAAAAATAGGCAATCCGTAAATAAGCTATCTTCCATGCGTCGGACTTGATAGGAACTCGTATCCAAAGCACAATTATCAAAACTCGCTTGATTAAACGCACTTGCCATGACTTTAGTGGTATCGGCATTTAAGGCGACCACGAGATTGGTCTGGCAAATGGCAACGGGTGGATCATCATCTATTACTTCGAGGGTAGCACTACAAGTACTCGTATTGCCACAAGCATCGGTAGCTGTATAATCGACTTGGTGTGTGCCCAATGGAATATTAGTGTACGTTCCGGCACCGTTACCAAAAGCCCAGTTAAGAGCTACGCTTACAGGATTAGAACAATCGTCGGTGGCAGTTGGATTAGATAAAATGACAGTTCCAGTGCAATCCGTTCCGTCGGTACCAAAGCTTAAATTGTTGGGACAATTAATGATTGGTCCCGTTTCGTCAACGACCTTGATAATTTGTGTTTGCTCAATAACATTTCCACTGCACCAATCGTAGACTTTCCAAGTCCGTTGGATAATATAATCTCCGGGGCAATTGATGACTTGTTCGTCTTCCTGAAAAACCATTAATTCGCAATAAGCGTCGATCGGTAACCCATTAATCGTTGGGCTTCCAGTAAACGATGGTTCCGTCGTCGGCGCGGTACAATCGAGGGTTGGATTTTGTACGCCGTCCCAATGATCAGGAAATACTACTTCCGATAAATTGGCTCGGGTAATCAAGATGGTTTGGACACAAGTTCCAACGTTATTACTTTGGTCGGTGGCGGTCCAAGTTCGAGTAATGCGCGCGCTGTAATCAAGTTGACAATCGGGGTTATCAATCTCATCTAAGTAGCTGAGGCTCGGGTTAGGATCACAGTTGTCAAAAATACTAGGAATACCTAAGGCTGTTGGAGTAGTAGGCGCATTACAAAACAAGGTATCGTTCTGACAAGTCAGCACCGGTTTTCGTTTATCTTCTAGCGTCAGTGTACCCATACATTGCTGTCCGGTACTCGTTGTCACGCTGGCTTGGAGTGGAATATCTACCCAACTACAATCCAAAATATTACCCAGACTATTTCCTGCCGGATCGAATACTTCCACGGTAAAGGGGGCATTACAATCGGAAAGATTGATTAATAGCAAGTCGGGGGTTATGGTTGCGAATCCAGTATCGTTGATGGAAACATTAATTTGAGATTCGCAAGCGGGGCTGCACTGACTTAGGAGTACATTGGTAGAACTTAGCCCAAAGACTATTACGAAGGCAAAAAGTACCTTGCGAATAGGCAAAGGGGTGGCTAATCGGCTCATAGTAGCTCAGTTTAGGTAAATGTTTTTAAATTAGTCAGTGATCGGTATGGATACTCTTTTGATTCTTAAATGATTAGAGTATGATTTATACATTGTTGAATAAACAAATATATTGCCAAGTCTATATGTTGGTGCTTTGTTGGACGATCTTGAGTGGTAACGATTGGGGGATACGTAGTAGTTACATGGTAGCGCGTAGCGGTGGTTCAGATCTTTGGTTTGCTCAGCTTGTAAATGATATCCATAAAAATAGGCAACGCGTCGATTGGACGGCGTTGCCTATTTTTATTTTTTTAAGCAGAAAGTTCTTTTTTATTTGACGCGTGCTACTTTGTGTAAATTGAGCAGCATTGCTTCCACTTTTTTGAAGCTAACGGGCGATCTTTCAAATTCGGGGCTTCTGTTAAAAACTACCTTTTTGGTTTTTCCTTGAAAAGTAATTTCTAGTGTGGAAGTAGCGATCGCTTTTGCTTTCGTTGCGCCGTAGGTATCGTCTAAACCCATAAAACCACTGCGAATAATTGCCGTTTCTAGTAACTCAAGTTTATTGGGGCCGAGCAGCATATCGGTAGCCAAAATGGTTCTTGCCGTTGAATCTGGCTTCGTACTCGCAGAATTTTCGACGAACATTTGCTGAATTTTCGTGTAATTGAGAATATTATTCTGGATAGAAATTTCTGCGTACGGACTTTCGTAGTTGATGGTAATTTGGCTAGGGTTGGTTTTGACTGGACTCGCTTCGATTTGGGTAGTCGGATCGACTTTCGCTTCGGCGGTAGTGGATTTATTTTCTCCTTGACAAGCGCCAAAAAGGCAAGTGAAAGTACAAAGTATTGCTAAATAAAATAAGGTGTAGAAAGTAGGTTTCATAATTGATTTTTTTCGAAGATATAAAAATTAAACTTACATTTGAGTTAAGCAGTTGGTTCAAACTTACATTTATTGAATTTCGCCCTGATTGACCAGCCTAATCGGTTGCTCAAATCAGTAAACGGTTTTACTGCTTTAAATCTTAAGTTTTATGTATACGGTTTTAGTTTTTTTAATTTTTGGCTTATTTGCAGCGATGCTTTTCTTGAATGTTTATTTTCGAGTAAAAGTTTTTAAAGTGTATAAGAAACTCGTACAAAATAGAGTAGAGTTTGACGCGAGCCACATTTTTAATCGTCAAAAGATGGAAGCGGAGATTTATCCTCGTTATCCTCAGCACAAAGAGGATATCGCCACTTTCGTGCAACATATGCAATATTCGATCCGAATGGCAACCGTTTTGACAACGATTATCACAATGTTGGGGGCGGTCATCATGTATTTTCGGTAAAAAGCTTTAAGTAGGTTAATAATTTTAATAATTTTAAGAAAACTTTAGCATATCTCTTCCCGCCCAAAATGCACGAATTGCAGTTTCTCTACGTTATATTTACAATAGAAATGGTTTAAAAGCAAATTCTATTAAAACCCGTAGTGGCTTTAAATACCCTTAATTTACGCCAAAACGTATTTTTTTTTCAAAAAATCAATTTAACAAGATGTTCTTATCTCAAAAAGTAGTAGGTCTTCTCCTCCTTTTACCCTTAATCTTTTGTAGCTGTTTTGAAATGACGGAAGAAGTTTACGTCTCCAAAGATGGCTCGGGCAATGCTTTGATTACTTTAAACTTGAGCGAAAGCAAAAAAAATATCGCAAATTTCATGAAAATGAAAGAAATGGACGGTATGCGAATTCCTTCGCAGGGAGAATTAGAGCAATTTTTACTTGAAATAAAGCAAAGCCTCAAGAGTAGTAAGGGAATCACCAATGTTAAAACGACGGATGATTTTGAAAATTTCATCTTTACTTTTACGGGAGATTTTGATCGCGTTGAAAGTTTAAATAAAGCCATTAATAAAATCGGTGATGATCTCAATAAATCTACTCGACCAACGATTAAAAAAGATAATTTCAGTTTTGTGGCAAACCGTTTTACTCGCCTTTTTGATTATAATTTAGAAGCATTGAACTACGAAAGTCTCAGTGCCGTACAGAAAATGGTTGCTGAAGCAGGTCGGTTCGTGAGCATTTATCGTTTTGATAAAGCGATTAAGGACCATAGCAATAAGACCGCTAAAGTTTCTCCGAGTCGCAAGGCCATTAAAATGGAACATTCTTTAGCCGATATCTTGACGGGGACCACTTCCATTAAAAATACCATCAAATTTTAATTAGATATTTTTCCATACGGTTGCTCGTGAAATCGTTTTAAGCTCGTCATCGGTCGAATTTGGTCTAAAATATGCGAATGGAGAAACTATTCTGGCATAGTTTAGGTTGACTTAGGTATACGACGACGATGAAGTACGGAATTTATTATTTTTAGCGTACGGATCTTCTTAAAATATAAGGGAACTTAGCTTGAGATTTTGAGGGAATGGGAAGTACCATTTTTTTAGTTAGTTTTCCTTATCTTTGTCAAACCATTTTGAGCGCGAATGTTTATGGCGCTTCCATCTCGGAAAAATGGCACTATTTCTCGTCAACACATCATTTGTTGACCATCAGTAAATGCGTTTTTTTTTTGTAAAAAACAGCAGCGCAAACACAGACTTCCTTTTTCTTTTCGTAATGGCAAAATTGCGGCGAAAGGCACTTATCTAATCAAAATCTAATCAAAACAATCACATAAGTACCAGTATTAAATCACTTACTAACTTGTGTCTTGGTATTTTAAATTATAATGAAGTTGTTTAAAAACGCTAAAAATTTTTACGAATTGATCTTTTTGTCCAAGCCTGCCGGCAGAGGCAGGCTTGAACAAAAAACCTACTTAAGTACCAATACAAATTATTTTACTTATTAACTTGCATCATCTTTTAATGAAGAGTGAAACAAAATTTACTCGTCATAAATTAGTGAATTTATTAGGTAAACCTACTTATCAACTGCTTTTCGAATTATTAAACAATTTCAATCTAAAATTCTTTAATCTAATTAACAATGAAACTAAAATTTCAACTCTTAGCTATCTTTTTATTGCTGATTTCTTTTCAAGCCGTTGAGGCGCAAAAACTCGCTAGATTTATTCCTGCGGATGCCGGAATGGTATTCGGGATTGACTTTGGCAATCTCTCTAAAAAGGCAGACTGGGATAAGATTCGCCAAATGGAGTTTTTCAAAGAAATGATGAAAGAATCCACCAAGGCTGCCCCCAACGCAAAATTAGCAGATCAGTGGAATCGCATGATGAATGATGCTTCAACCATTGGCGTAAGTACGAAGGACAAGGGCTATTTATATATGACTCCTAAAGGAGGAAAAGACTACGGTTTTGGCTTGGTCTTCGCCGTCTCCGATCAGGCAAAATTCTCTCAATTTATGAAGGATATGATTGCTGAAACGAAGCAAGACATTGAATTGAAAAAAGCTGCTACGTACCAATATATGACCAAAGACAATATGGCTTTCGCTTGGAATGGTGAAGTGGGAATGTTTCTCGGAAACGCACCTTCTGCTAAGGCTTATAATCAAGATAAAAATGAAGCAGTCATTGACGGTGATTTGGAGATTATGCTCAAAAATGCAATGATGGGTAATCCCATGAGTTCAATTTTGAAGAAAAAAAGCTACGCCGGTCCCGCGATGCAAGCTTTTGATATGAATACTTGGTTGGATTATGAACTGATCATGAAGCTATCAAATGATTTTTCGGGACTTAATGGTGCGAATGATCCTACCGGAGGAATGATGAATGCCATGCAAGATATGTACAAAGATACTTATGTCTACATGGACATGGATTTTGAAAAAGGTAGTGTTGATCTCGGAACAAAGTATTTCATGAGTAATGAGATGACTGATCTGTGGAAAGGGGTCGCTGATGTTAAAATGAATAAGAATTTTTCGAAATATATTCCAGCAGAAGGTTTATTGGGATATTGGGGAATGGCTTATAATATCGAAAACATGGTGGCTGCCATGAAGGAAATGGGCGCTAAAATGTTGGGTAAAGATATGCCAAACGTGGAAGAAATGGTTACCGAATCGTTGCACAAAATGGGCGTTAACATGGACGATAAGTCTCTATTCAAAATGATGAAGGGAGATGCTGTTTTTGCTTTAACGGGGGTGAATGAAGTAGAAAGAGAAGTCGTTACCTTCGAATACGACGAAGATTTCAACAAAACGGAGGTTAAGAAAATGGTGAGTTCTCCACTACCTGAATTTGTGGTGATGATGAGTTATAACAACAAGAACGATTTGATGAAGTTGATTAGCAAAGGAGAGGAGATGGGAATGTTGGAGAAAAAAGGAGATCACTACCTCCTCAAAGCACCGGGAACGCCAGTCGAAGTTAAATTGGCGATGCACAATGATATCATGTTCTTGACCAATAACGATGACTTATTGATGAATAAGCTCAAAAAAGGTTATCCTAAAAAACAACGAATTGGGAAGCAACACCGTAAAATGTTGAAGAAAAATGCTCAAGTGATGTACTGGAACATTAGTGAAAGCATCAAAATAGCGAATGCAATGGATGAGAATTTGGATCGCCAGTCTGGTGGTTTGATGAACGTAGGGAGACAAAACTTTGAAAGTTTAGTCATCACTTCGCCTAAAAAGATTAAGGATCACATTGATTCGACGATGCGCTTGAATTTAAGCAATAAAAAAGAATATTCAATTGATCAGCTTTTCCGAATCATGAACGATTTTTACGTAAAAACAATGCGTAAGAATAAGTCGATGTAAGTACGCGCTAAGCGAAAAAGTGTGGAGTTGATGTTTTTATAAAAGTTGTTTTTTTTTAATTTTAAAACAACTTCATACCTAAAAAAGGATTTGGCTACGGTCAAATCCTTTTTTTTGTGGAAAGATCAATTATTTAGCCTTGCTTTCCGTACTTTTGCTTGCAACAACCGACTTTTTTGAATTTTAGAAAAATCTAAGGCTTGCATCCAGCCCAGTAAAAGGGATGAACGGGAATTACAAGCTTTGATTGTCAACATTTGGATGCTTAAATCATGTACTCGGAATACGCAAGGGCATCTAATCAATAACTACACACAATATGTTGAAAATAGGACTATTGGGCGCAGGCCATTTGGGGAAGATACATTTGAAGTGCATCTTAGCAACTTCCGTTTACGAATTAGTTGGTTTTTACGATCCGAATGATAAAAATGCGGAGACTGCAATCACGAAACACCAAGTGAAGCGTTTTGAACGACTCGAAGATTTGATTGCGGCGGTTGATGTGGTGGATATTGTAACGCCTACGGTAACTCATTACGATTTGGCGAAGCAATGTATACAAGCGGGCAAACACGTTTTTGTAGAAAAACCACTTACGCATACACTCGCCGAAGCAGAAGACTTGATGCGCCTCGCCCAAGAAAAAGGCATTAAAGTACAAGTAGGGCACGTCGAACGCTTTAATCCAGCCTTACTTTCGGTAGAAGGAACGCCTTTCAATCCGATGTTTATCGAAGCGCATCGACTCGCTTTATTTAATCCTCGGGGCACTGATGTGTCGGTCGTTTTGGATTTGATGATTCACGACTTGGACGTTTTGTTGAGCTTGGTACCTTCGGAAGTGAAGCAAATTAGTGCGAGTGGCGTAGCGGTGGTGAGTGATACGCCGGATATTAGTAATGCTCGAATTGAATTTGAGAATGGCTGTGTGGCAAATCTTACGGCGAGTAGAATTTCGATGAAGCAAATGCGAAAAATGCGCCTTTTTCAACGCGATGCTTATATCAGTCTGGACTTTTTAGAAAAGAATGCACAAGTGGTACGTCTTTATGATCAAGGAGCCGCAGATGTGCCTGATATTGAAGAATTGATGGAATTAAATACACAAAACGGAACAAAACTGATTCATATCCATATGCCCGAAGCGGAACCTGTAAATGCCATTAAAATGGAATTGGAATCGCTCGCGGAAAGTATCAACCAAAATACCAAGCCGAAAGTAAGTATTGAAGATGGTTATAAAGCGCTAAAGCTAGCTTACCAGATTCTGGAAGAAATTGAGCTTAGAGATAATTCTATTAAAGCCGTTGTGCAAAAATAGATTTTAAAATAATTTCTTCATTTAAAGCAAAAAAAGAAAGTGTAAAGTGTTTATTTCATCATGGGGTTGAGCAGATCTTTATGCCAACTAGCAGGCATAATTTACAGAACTAGCCCTCAACTAGCGCAATTTGCTGACTAAATTACGTTAGTATTAAAGATAGATAGAAGTTGTTTTAAAATGATGTTAGAAACCGAAGGTAAAGGCTTGTGATTCAGGACGAAGCTCTTTTCGAGTTTCGCAGCCATAGCTGCGGTGACGAGAAAAAGCTGAAGTATTGGATTGCAATGCTTTACCTGTAGGTATTAAGATCTATTTTA
>CALFBG010000210.1 GCA_937951685.1 uncultured Saprospiraceae bacterium
AGCTCTAACATACTTACTGTTTTCTAAATATTTTGTATCGATTGACATATTATTTGTTTTTGTTAACAGCGGTAAACTCACTGTAAATGTTTTGTTATCATTTGTTATTTGCACATTCGCATTTGTAATTAAACCTGATAATGTAGGTATCTTATTTTTCCACGGTTCGCCCGATGCACCAACAATTGACATCTTAACTGGAGGTGCACCAATTATCGACGATGCTTCTTTCGGAGATTTCCAAGGATACTTAAATATCCCAGCGGATAACACTTACGAATTAGATATTACCCCTGGTAATGACAACAGTACGATTGTCGCTTCTTACGAAGCAGATCTTAGCTTTTGGGCAGGAAAAACAGCCGTCATTTTTGCTTCAGGTTTCTTGAGTGGCGAAAGCCCAGCTTTTGAGCCTTGGGTAGCCTTGAGTAATGGTGGAACTTTCCCATTGGATCAAATCAATGTAACCCCTCCACCGCCACCAGCAACGGCAAGAGTACAAATTATTCACAATGCACCAAGACCGAAAGTAGATATTTACGCGAATGAGGATTTATTATTAAACAACTTTGTATTCCGTACCGCGACGCCTTATATTGATGTACCCGCAGGTGTTGAAATTAATATTGGCGTAGCACTTGACGATAGTGACAGCGCAGCAGATGCGATCGCTAACTTCCCTGTAACGTTCGAACAAGGAAAAACATACGTTGTTGTGGCAAGTGGAATTGTAGGTGGAACGCCTGCTTTCGGATTGAGTGTTTTTGACATGGGACAAGAAATGGCAAATAACGAAGATAACGTTGGCATTTTATTCTTCCACGGTTCCCCTGATGCACCAACGATTGATATCGTAACGGGCGGATCTCCAATTATTGACAATGCTTCTTTCGGAGATTTCCAAGGTTATTTAAACATTCCTGCGGACGATACTTACCTACTTAATGTCACCCCCGCAGAAGATAATAATACGATTGTTGCTGCTTACCAAGCTAACCTCAGTTTCTGGAGTGGTAAAACAGCCGTCATTTTTGCTTCTGGTTTCTTGAGTGGTGAAAGCCCAGCTTTTGAGCCTTGGGTTGCCTTGAGTAATGGTGGTACTTTTCCACTAGATGCTGCTAGTGCGTTCACGAATCGCTTGACGCAAAATACGACTCCTACTAGCATGATGATCGCTCCAAATCCAGCTTTCAATCAAATCCGTGTAGAGACAGAACTAGTGAAAGAAACACAAGTTAACTTAAGTGTAACCGACGCTTTAGGAAAAGTTGTTCGTCAAGTAGCAATGGGCAACCAGGCAGCTGGTTTTTTCCAAACGACAATTGACGTAAGTGATCTTCCAGTAGGCAACTACTTTGTTACCTTACAAACAGATACTGGGCTACAGACAAAGACGATCATTGTCCAGCGACCATAAAGTATTTTATTATAAATAAAACGCTGGATTAATGACTTTATTAATAAACGCTTCATAAAGTATGTTAGTTATAAAAGGCTATCCTCATCGTCAAGTTGAGTGATAGCCTTTTTTTTAATCGTTGAAGTTGTTTAAGTAGGTTTACCTAATAAATTGCAAGCCTTATTATTCCATCGCAAATTTTGATCAAGTTACCAAAGCACATCAGACCGTCGCCGTCTTACCTTTCGAAATAGAAATTTCAGGTTTTATCCCAGAGGACCTTACCGCAGAAGACATATTACGGGACTTGCTGAACTAACAAATGTCAATCAAGTTTTTATTAAAGATAATAACATTACAGACTACTGTCCTTTGAAAGACCTCATTAACAATAATCCAGATCTCTACTTTGAAATTGAAAGAAAAGAAAATGGGCAGACGGTCCAATTGGATCGAAATTATTTTTTAGCTTGCGAATAAATCAGCTAAACGCAATCATTTTTCATCGAAGCTGCTGGAGTAACAACTTACTCAAAAAACTACTCCAGCAGCTTTGATTCCTCGCTAAGATAAAATCATGACAGCACTAAAAGGCAAAGTAAAACAAGTCAAAACCTACGAAGACGATCAATTGACGAGCTTCGAATACTATGCCCCAAACGGTAAACGGATCCGCTACGCTAGTTTCAAAAACGGCGTGCAGACTTGTGATCAATATTACGAAAAGTCGGGCGAGTTTGAGGTACGCCGAAGCAAAAATTACGACGAACAGGGTGGCTTTCAATACCAATATAATTTTTACGAAAAAGATGGTCGCTCCCTAACTTGGGAAATCCTTAATGCGCAAGGACAATTGAGTTGTTTCGAAAAGAATGAATATGATGATCGTGGAAACTTGATCCGACAGTTTAAATATCCTGATACGGGGGCAGTTCAACACGAATTTATTTACGAATTTATTTACGATGCGCAAAACCGTAAAATTCAGAAGCAGAAATTTACGCCAGATCGCGTTTTATGGAAAACGCAACGTTGGCAATATGATTCAAATGGAAATATGATTGCATATAAAAAATTTGATCGCGAAGGCATTTTAATCAAATTACATCGCTTGATTTACAATGCTAAAAACCAGAAAATAAAAGGCTATTTATTCGAAGCACCGCTATCTGCAAATTACTATCGACAAACTGATTTTGCTAAAGATGCCGCAATCTTTAAAACGATTTTTGAGCAACTGCAAGTTTTTAAAATCAATAGCGACGGAGCGGAAATTAAACGGGAATTAGACTTAGCTTTTTTTTCGCACGCAATAAGTTATCAGTACGACGAGCGAGGCAATCGTATCGAAAAAACGCTACAACGATACCGCAGTGATTACAGCACGCAAGGTCTTACCACTTGGAACCAAGAAATTTGGAAATACGATGAGCACAACGAATTGCTTTTTGAAAGTGAATTGGAAATGCATACCGATTGGGAAGATTATTTTGAATGCCATTGTAAGAATACGTATAATGCCCAAGGTAAATTGATTACCAAATCCCACCGACGCGGCCACGAAGAGCAAGCTTTTCAAATAGAAAAATTCACTTATGACCAGCAGCGAAATTTACGGCGCTACGAGAATGAAGTAAATGGTGAAAAAGAAATTAAACGCTACGATGAGCAAGGAAATACCATCTACCAAGAAAACCGTCGAGGCATTACTCGATTTGAGATTGAGTACTACCCCTAACCTCTTCTTTGGTATTGGTACTAAGACAAATAAACTCACTTATTTACTTTTGCCTCCTCTTTGGTCTTGATACTTAATCGCGAATATTTTCTTTCAGAATAGTCGTACTGATAAATCCTTCATTGGTGCGCAAAACCAAGAAATAAAGCCCTGATGGATAAACTTGGTCACTAGTTAGTTCAAGCCTAAATTGATGTTCCCCTTTAGCTAATGCGCCGACGTGAATATTTTGCATGCGTTGTCCCGCAGAATCAAATAAATCTAGTCGGGCAAAAGTTCGACTGTCAATGCGAATTTTAGTCGTAATTGTGGTGGTAAATGGATTGGGGGAAGTTGTGATAAATCCATGATGTGTCGGAGCGGGAGGACTGGCGACACTAACTGGATTAGGGTTATTGAATTTATACACTTGAAAACCTGAGGCGAACACTAAATTAGGAGACACCCGAAAAATGCGATTGATATTCTGAAAGCCAACGCCTTCCGTCCAAGTCAGACCACCATCTTGGGTCTCATACATTTTTTGGTTACGCGGACCAACCCAGCCCGTCGTTTCGTTGAGAAAACCAATACCTTGTAGATCAATAATTTCGGGAGCTACTGCTAAGATTGCCCAAGTATCTCCTCCATCGGTTGATTTTACGACGCGCGCAGGATTCGAAAAAGATTCGACTACGCCGTAAGCAATTTCTTCGGTAACAAAATCCAATTTCCAGATGTATTCACTACCGCCTTCGGTATCCAATACTTGTTCCCAAGTTTCACCGCCGTCGATTGTTTTCAAAATAACCGCACCTACATCTTCCTTCAGCCCAGCTACAAAACCTAAGTTTTCCGTCACGAAATGACATTCTACCAAGCCATCCGCATAAGCAGACATATCCTGATGTGTCCAACTCAGTCCTTGATCTTCCGATTTGATGAAGTAAGCTGGATAAGACCAAATTCCAACGACAAAAACATGATCTCCAACGTGGGATAATCCGCAAATCCCTTTAATGGGAACGGGTAATAAATCTTGAATATCTGTCCAAGTCAAACCACCATCTTCCGTTTTTAGGAAAACGCTATCTAAAGAACCAACGAAACCAACATGCTCATTGATAAATTCCAAAGCTCGAAAATAGTACTGCGGATTCGTGTACATCGTTGACCAAGTATCACCACCATCTTCCGTTTTGAAAATGCCACCAAGACCACTAACCGTCCAACCTAAATCTTCAGTGAGAAAACAAACATCATCGTAACGATCGCCAAAAGGTAGCGCTGCGGTTTGGTTCCAATTTTGAGCAAAAAGTGCTGGAGTACACAAAAAACATAAATTGAATAAGGCAAGCGTAAGTTTTTTCATTCTATTATTGATAATTGATGAACAATGAAATTGGATGCGCCAGAAAGGTCGGACTTTTTTTTGTACTTATCGCACAAATATTTGCACAAAAGTCAGGTTCCTTAAGTACCAAGACAGCATAATATTAAGTAGGTTTACCATTAAAATGTATTATATTTTGTGTAGGATCGAGACGCGAAAACTGCATTTAGTCTTCGCTAAGTAGGGATTTGAGCAACGAAGAGGCGGTGCAAAAGAAGCGGTAAGCTAATAAGTGATTTCATTTAGCTTGGTACTTAACAATTCCTTATTTTAATTCATTCTAAATAGCCTTGGTGGCTCAACATGAAAACAGCATCTGAAAGCAATATTTCCTCTACTAAATGACTACAAAAAAGAAGTTTAAGCTTAAACCGCTACTCATAAAGCGCGTACATTTTTAAAGTTTGCAGTTTACCGCTAACTAAAAATAAAATTCTTAAGCTCACTCCCATCAGCTTTTTTTATTTCTCTAACATTTAGAGTGCCGAAAATTTGAAATTCTGCAGCTTAAGTAGTATAATTGGAAATCAAAATATGTAGCATACTACATACTAATAAGACTTACAAAAACGCCTATCAAAATACGAATACTCATTTAGCCTTATTTGAGGTAAAAAATGCGGTAAGACTTACTATTCCGATCTGCTCTTTTATAAAATAAAAAATACTCCTCTTTTTGCTTTATCGCAGCAAAATAGGGACAAATTTATGATCGCAGTTAAAGCATTTTTAACGCTGTCAATATGGTAGGAATCCCAAAAGCTACCTAAAATAAAAGATGGACAACTTTTTAAAACTTTGACAATGAAAAAGGATTTAAAAAAGGATCTAATGATCCAAAAAGCAATGGATGCCCTAGAAAAGCAAGCACTCCGAGATGATGAAACGAAGCAAATCAAAGGTGGACTAGACATCTTCGGTCAAACTGCTGGTATGTGGACGCCATAAGCTACGTTTATTGCATTTAGAGAACTGACAACCGTTAGTTTCTCCCCATAATTCACATTCAAAGGCGTGTGGTTTTGCTGTACGCCTTTGATTTATTTTTTCTAAAAAAATGAAGTCGTTCTTATTGACGACCACTCATAAAAAATGAAATATGGAAAATCAAGGTAAAACCTGCCCAAGTGCTAAGTTTACAAAAGGCGCTTTACTCATCGGTATCAGAAATGAAGCTGATGAAATCGATTTGTTAAAAGATCCGATTAAAATCACAGAAGACGTTTATCAAAAATTTACACAAGCCAAAACTAAGCCCGAGAAAACTTTACGTTTAGCCAATAAATGCATTGAATCGGGCTGTAATCAGTGGACTGGAAAAAAATGTGGCGTCATTGATAATCTCCTCAATACCGTAGAAGAAAAATACGTCAAAGATCAACTACCGGAATGTGGTATTCGATCTACTTGTCGTTGGTATTCACAAACGGGAGCAGAAGCTTGTAAAGTTTGTACGCTGGTGACCACGTTCAAAGAAGATCCTAAAGAAGATAAGTTTTTCTCTGGTCGAGATACTTGGTAATCTTTTACGAATTGGCTAACATTAGAAAAGACGAATCCTTTCTAAACATTAGAATCAATAAAAATATTCCATTGCCCTTGTTCATTGCGTTGCCAAATCAGAATATATTTCCCTTGGTAAGTTCCCGCGCACTGCCCAATCTCGAAAATAAAATCTGGACTCACTTGGCGAACTACACTGGGTAGCAAACTCAACTGATAGTTTTCTGCCTTCATGTATTGATACGCTTTCACCAAAGCGGCTCTTCCTTTTAACAAAGGTCGATGATTAAAATACAAAGTCTCCTCCTCGTACAAGTTATCAATCAATTGCTGCACCTCGTGGCGATTGCATAATTCCATCCAAAGTGCTCTTCGTTTGTCTAGTGCTTCGTAATCTTCAACGGCTTCCAATTGTGGTGCAACAAATTCAAAAACGCTCACTCGCGCAGCCCCTTTCATTTGCCAGATAATTAAATGCTGATACTTTTGTTGATTCGCGTCCGTGAAGGCTCCGAGTTCGTAAAATAATCCTCTTTCTGGATGAGCAAGAATAACCGTATCAGATTCCATAGCCTTGATCTGAAGTTCCGCAGTATGCCAATAATCTTTAATCGCAATACGCCCCGATAAGATCGTGCCATCTACTAAGACTTTCACCGCATCTTCCGCGTATAAGTGCATCAGGGAATCAGAACTTGCATTGAGATAACTCATCCAATTATTATTTTCTGGAAGCAAAGTTGGTGGTACACTTTTTACGGTTTTAGTTTTAGCTTCCACTTGTTCCGTAGTGGATGGCGAGGAAGGATTAGGAGTACTACAACTACTAATGAACAAAAGAATCAAAGTAAAAATAAAGACAACAGATTTGATATTTAACATTACTAATTTTTTACATTCAAGATAAGCATTTTAGAGGAGTAGTATCTTGGTAATTCTGAATTTGATAATATCTTTCTCCCCGATAGTGCTACGATTTTTGACAAAAGTCAAGCGCAGAATTTACTTTAAATCTACACCAATCACCCCGCATCCAGCAAAAAATATTAATTCAAACTGATCTCCTTTTGCAGTTTTTTGTTTGTCCTAAATATGGTATTCCAGCATTATAAATCAAGAAACAAGCATTTCTTAGTTTATAAAACTAAAAATACTACCCGGAAATTTACTTCTTTGACCAAAAAACACGACAAATTATCTACAAGGCAAGGTCTCAGCGTTTTTTTTATTTAAAAATTCTTTTTTTTAGCAGTTGATCCCTTAACTTTAGTAAAGAAGTTGTCCTAAAAGTCGCTCTACGATTAAGACTTCTTTACGATCATTTACAATCAATCAGTAATCTCAGGAAAGATCTTCCGCATCTGAAATCATTATAAAACAATCATCCGTCAAGGCACTTTTAGTAGCTGTTTTGATACTATATTTTTTCACCCAAAATTGTATTATTATGAAATCAACAATGTCAACCTTAGTAGCCTTATCTCTATTACTCCTGATGAGTTGTAGCAAACCACAAGTTGAAGAAACAGTAGCACAATCACCGCAATTAGAAGGACAAGAAATTTTTAAAACTGTATTTTTCAGCATCGGCGATGCTACGGCAGCAATTCCTTCTTTCAAGGACAACATCGCCATGCTCGAAGCAGCGAGCAAAGAGAATCCTGAATTCATGGATATCTATACGGCAAACGTTGAAAAGTATATTGCCAACATTGAGCGAGTCAATCCTGCCTACTTTACACAATTGAAAGAGGCCGTTTATGCTAAAGACTTTTTGGCAATTAAGAAAGCAATGCAGTTGGGCGACTTACTTATCTTGCCTACCGTTATTCAAAGTAATTTCGATGAAATTAAGAATGAATCCATGAAGCGGGAGATTCAATCCCTTGATTTAGCAGCAGTTGATTACCAAGACGAAGCGCAATTACAAGATCTTTCTAATCGCCTCTTAAACGTTTTATCTCGTTATGAAGCAGAGTACGCAGATATGGATATCAATCAAGGCCGCTGCTTTTTCTTTGCTGCTGCCGTCGCAGTAACTTTTGCTGCCGTTGGTAACTTCGTATATGCAGTCAACGTTGCTTGGACTGGAAACTTAAACTGGAATGTCAACTTCAGTATTCCACTCCAAAGTAGTGGATATGATTATGATCATTACCTAGGAGAAGAAATCGTTAAAGAAATTGCACTAGGATTTAATTAAGGAGAAATTGTTTAAAAACTACCGCACGCCCTGTGTGCAAATAATTGATTATTAAAGTTTAAGTATTTGCAGTTCGCAACCAAGGCTGCATAAATGCTGTTCTGCATTTACCACTTGCGGATGGAGAGTAAAAAAGTTTCATCCTGACAATCAAACTTTTCGTTCCTGCCTGACGAGTAGACGAACAGATAGCTTAGGTACTAAACATAGTTTTTAAATAATTCCGGAGTAAACAGACTAATGAGAAAACATTTTTTAATGTGCTTGGCGATGGCTACTATTTTTGGGTATTTCTACCTCAATTTTATTAGTACCCTATCCCAAAATGTCGTCCCTATTTCTGCGGAAGAAAAAAGCATCATTACTTTTTTCTTCCCGCAGGGCTGGGGATTCTTTACTAAGAATCCTAGGGATGCTAAATATCGACTGTATAAGTTAGCAGAAGCAAAAAAACCGCAACTTGTTAATTTTAAAATTACTGCTCCTCAAAACTTATTTGGTTTTTCCCGAAAAGGTAATAGGATTTGTATTGACTTAATCCGCTTGCGCACCTTACTTCCCAAACCCTCGGAATGGGTGGAGAGTAATTTAGACGAGGATGAATTTATCTTTCCCAAAAATGAGCTTGACACGATCCAACTCGACCCGGATGACATCCTATACATTCAACCCGGAAAATATCTGATCAAAGAATATCTAATTACCCCGTGGAATTGGTTGCAATATCCGGAAAGCAATACTGGAGAAAACAAATATTATGCTTTTGAATTGAAATAGGGATCATGATTCAATTTTATAAAAATTTTTACCACGCTAGTAGTGATTTCTTATTTCAAAGGAATCCATATACCTGGGTTTATGGTCTGGCCAGAACCATCCTCGCCGTAGGTACTTTAATTACCCTAAGTTGCAGTTCTGTAGATGTGCTCTTTGACGAGACGATCTTTCACCAAGTTAACGCCAAACATCTTTTTAGCAATATCAACTACTTCATGCTTTTTGGGTGGGAAAATTTAGCGCTGGCGAAAGGGATTGCGATCGTACTACTCTTGATTACGGCATCGGGCATTTATCCCAGACTTACTGGTATTTTTCAATGGTGGATTGCTTCCAGCTTTTTTTATGCTTCGACGATCATCGAAGGAGGCGATCAAATCAATTCCATTATTTGTTTACTATTCATTCCCGTTACTCTATTGGATAGTAGAAAGTGGCATTGGGGCATCACGAGTAGTTCAGAGAACAAGAACTTCGTAGGGAATCTGATGTTCCTCCTGATTGCTATCCAAATGGCGATGATCTACCTCAACGCGGTCACGGATAAAGTCTACGCAGGAACCGAAGAATGGAAGTTGGGTAATGCCATTTATTACTACCTCAACGACAGTTATTTTAGTTACCCAGATTGGATGGATCCACTGGTAACAAATTTGCTCGCCAATTCTTTTATCGTCTCTAGTCTCACTTGGGGAACCATGTTCTTGGAGTTGATTCTTTTCGGTATCTTATTTTCTACTAAAAATATTAAGTTTGCCTTCTTTCCTATTGCCGTTATTTTTCATTTTGGAATTGCCATATTTCTAGGATTAATTAGCTTCTTTATGGCGATGACCGCAGGGCTAATCATCTACCTTATCCCTAAAGAACTACCCTTAACTCCTAAGCTCCGAGAAAGTCGTTTTTTTACGAACAGACCGGAAAAAGTTGATACTAATGCTTCCACCTTCTCCTAAAGAAGCTTTCGCTTGACAGCTAAAAATGCTAAAGCTGTTTGGTATCATACTGTCTTTTTGAAAAAACAAGCACAAAGTACTTCCTCGTCGTTAAAATATTTGATAATTATCCAGACAGTCCAGTTAAGAATGTAATATTAATATTATTTTTAATATATTTACCCTAATGCTATTATTGGCAGTAAGTGTTGTGCGTTCGTGCCACTAGAAAAAGAAAACAGCAGTTCGCGCAACTCGACGAACCTATTACATTGATATTATGACCCCAAATCAAAAATCAGAACCCGCACCGGGTTGGGTAGGTGGATTCGCAACATCAAAGGATGCTTTTGCTTATCCAGACCCAGACCTCAGCTCCTTACCCATGTTAGGAAATATGGATAACATCGGATTGTTGCAACGGCAACAAAAAGTGATGTGGCCAGAATTTAGCTGGCAAACCGTTCCTGGCGATCCAGACTCTAGATGCTATCAAATGTTTTCCCCGGATATTTCTCGCCTTGGTTATACCGACGAAGGAAGAGTTTATTCCATTATTTGCCCGCAACAAGGCGCTTGTTCTACCCTACTAGGTTGCATGAACGTGGAAGTCACCGTAGGAGGGAACCGTGGTTGGGTAGACGAAACCAATAAGACCTTAGCCGCTGAGATGGAAGTGGAAGGAACAATTTGGTTTACCCCAAGTACGACGAGTGGAAATCCACTGGTCAAACTATTGTGGCATCGCTTTGCGAAAAAGAACCTCTCCTTCCCTTTCAACAAGGCCCATGCGATTAAAATAAGAACTAATATTCCAGGGAATTCAGAACAAGCTATTTTTCCGTTACGGGAAGGACAAACTACGGAGTTTCCAATTCCTAAATTTGCGATGCATCCCGAAGCTTGGGACGTTGCTCACCTAGGTGTAGAGATTGGTAAAATCAAGAAAACAAACATTGATGAAGTTGACAAATTCAATGAATTAGTCATGGATGTTTTCAATATTTCGTCTGGAAATATGCTAAAAACTGGTAATATCTTAACTTGGAACGTATGGTTTACCGCTCCAGAAATAGTTAATACTTTAGAGTGGAGAACACACGCAGAACGTTGGAGATTATCAATTGATACGGATCATGGTAGTCCAACGGGACCGGGCACCAAGCCGCGATATTTCAATGGTAAACCCTTCAAACCAGGAGCAGCTTTAATCAAGGAGGAAACGGAAAAAATCCTTAATTACATGAGAACGCACCTCTAAAATTTGGATCTCCTTAATGGTCAAAAAGCCTAATCCTTGCAAAATCGCAATTGATTAGGCTTTTTTTAACGATGAAAACAAAACGGATCAAGCATTGATTAGAAGGCATAAATGAAACCCGCTGATACGGTCGTAAAATGCAACCAATTTCTTACGTATCCATCTCCCGGTCCTTCGTCATCATCGGAAGTACCAACAGCTCCGCCGCCTAAATAACGCAAGTTAAGAAATGCATTTACGGGTTCAATAATTTCAACGCCCACGCGGACACTCGCATCAAGGATGGCACCAACGACTTCATTGTCGCTTCCATTCAGATAACTTACCGGTGCATAGATTCCATCTGCCTCTAATTCCGCGTATACACGATCGTTTAATTGTGCTCTTCCCCGAATCTTTAAAGCAGGTACAATTCCTAAGTCTCGATTCGAGCGAAAAAGTTGACCATCAAAAGATTCAAAGGAAATGGTCGCATTCCGAAGTTGAATCGTTCCCCCCACGGCAAATTTATATCTCGGATTATCTGATAATAATTCTCTTAAATAACTAACACGATAGAAAGGGAAATTATAAAGCAACCTTACGCCCGTTCCAGCGGCAAAAGTAGCATCATCTACAATCAAATCTTCCGACAGCAAGACTTCCGATGTTAGGCGTAGTGGCTGATACAAAAATACGATCGTATTTTTCCGATTAAAATCAAATTCGAGCGAAAGTCGGCTGATGGGAAAAAGTACATCTTGTCCACCGTCTTTTGCATAATCAAAGTAAGTACCGCTGTTGCTAAATTGTACTTTATGATCTAAAACCCCCAAGAAGCCAAGCTCCGCGACCGCTCGAAATTTAAAGTCGGAAGCAGCGCTGTTGGATTGCACTTCATCCGCTTGGGCGAATAATAAAACGGAAAAACAAAGGGAGAGCAACAAGCTAGATAATCTCTTTAGGTTCATTAGGTGAATCTCTTTTTATAAAAATTATTAAATTGAAAATCAAGGGTAAAACATCCTGTTTATGATGTCGTACGTCTATTCTACTTAATAACTATTTAGCAGAGAAATTGTTCGACATTAGAAGCAATTAGAAATTATTCGTACGTTTCTTGCGTTCGTTTTCTTGCTATTAGGGGAAGCTTTTCTGGGGTAAGAAAGCGTGAAGCATTCAGGCGCGCAAAGTAAAAACTAAATTCATGCATAAACTCCAATTCAAGAATGATGCGGATCGTAATTTTTTTAATAAAAAAAGCGAAGCCCTTTAAATTGATTAAAGGACTTCGCTTCGTTACAAACTTTCTTAGGATACCGCTAACTATTTTAGTTCACTTTAATGACCCGCTGTGAAGTTGCGTACTTTTCAGAGACGAATCGTAAATTATAAATTCCACTACCCAATCCGTTCAAAGAAAGAACCGTTGAACCATTGCGTAAAATTTCCGTTCTCATTAATCGACCGGAGCTGAGTTCGTATACACTTACCGTAAGCTCTTCTCCAAAACTAGTAGGAATAGTAAGGTTCACTTCGTTAGGCGTTGGGTTAGGAAAAACCTGAATACCCGTTTCGTTGAAAGATAAATCTTGTGTTGAAGTCAAGGCAGATTGTGCTTCGTCTGATCCCATATCTCTTCTACCGCCAAAAACAGCTTGACCATTTTGATCCGCAAAACTGTCATTTGGATCCCCCGTGTTATACGCAGGAGAATCTGCTGCTAAACGGTGCGTAGCGGTAGCATTTCCATTCGTTTGTAAATCTTCCAATTTGGGATCCATCCCTTCTACATCATCACCAGCTGCGGGGAAAGCATTTTCATCATCATTACCAATCAAATTATAATTACTAGACACAAACGTTCCTGAAACATCCGTACCATCAGCACTATTATTATCCGCAACAATGGAATTTTTTAAGCCAGTTTCAGTAGCGGCATTAATCCCACCACCAGCGGTTGTTGCATTATTAAGCGCAATTGTAGAAGCATTAATTGTGAAAGAAGTTCCGTTGTTGTAGATTCCACCACCTCGATTAGAGGTATTGCCAGAAATGGTAGATAACATCAACATCACTTCACCGCCCGTATGATTGTGAATCCCTGCTCCTGCGGCAGCTGTTCCCATATCTTCGTTATTAGAAACCGTAGAATTATTTACGTTCAAGACACCACCGTTGTTGAAGATTCCTGCTCCGCCATCGTCCGCAGCTATTCCAAAAGAAATATTTCCATCAATTGTGCTTCTAGTAACCGTCATGGTCGTTCCACTTTGATTCCAAAGTCCACCACCCTCTCTTGCCGCTTCGTTACCAGATACTGTTGCATCCGTAATTGTGATCACGCCCGCATTTCCAGTAATGTGTAAACCACCACCATTTCCGGGGGCAGCAGTTCCCGCAGTACCATTGACATCATTAGCGATCATCGTCGAATTAGAGAAATCCAAATTCCCGTCAATTAGTTCAATCGCTCCACCAGCACGGTTAGCACTGTTTCCAGTGAAATTTGTATTTTCGATCGTTACTGTACCTACTGTACTTAACAAGCCACCACCAGAACCGGCAGCGCCCGTTGCAGTATTATTAGCAATATTGGTTGTATTATTAATCGTCAAAGTACCACCATTATTAAAGATTCCGCCACCACCATTATCGGCAGCTGCACCACTTGCAGTATTTCCAGAAATAGTTGAATTAGAAACAGTCATTAGTCCTACACTGTTCCACAATCCACCACCTTCGCTCGCTGCAACATTATCGGTAACTGTACAAGCTGTAATCATTGCGTCACCAGGTCCCGTGATGTGTAAGCCACCACCATTTCCGGGAGCAGCAGTCGTTGTATTTCCAATTAAGCCAATGTTGGTAAGGACCAAAGTGTTGCCTGCCACGGAGTTGTCTTCAATTCCACCACCCGCACGTACAGCAGTATTATTATTAATTTCAGATTCGATCACTGTCAAGCTTCCCTGATCATTTAAAATTCCACCACCAGAACCAGCTGCGCCCGTTGCACTATTTCCAGTAATTGAAGAACCTTCTACGCTAAGTGTTCCACCAGCATTAAAGATTCCACCACCGCCTTCGTTGGCCATCGCACCCGCAGCAGTATTATTGGAAATCATTGATGCCGTTACCGTCATCGTACCAGATCCATTCCACAAGCCACCACCTTCTAAAGCCGCTTCGTTGTCCGTAATAGAGCAAGTGTTAATCACAGCATCTCCCGGCCCCGTAATGTGTAAACCACCACCATTTCCAGGAGCAGCAGCCGTTGTGTTACCCATTAACATCACTTGAGTCAAGCTTAGTGTATTTCCTGCCATTGAATTATCTTCAATTCCACCACCTGCTCTAACAGCTGTATTGGTATTAATTTGACTAGTCGTTATGGTTAAGGTACCCATATCATTTAGAATTCCGCCACCAGAACCAGCTGCACCCGTCGCACTATTTCCTGTGATGCTAGAACCATTGATGTTAAGTGTTCCACCAGCGTTGAAAACACCACCGCCACCTTCATTTGCCATGGCACCCGCAGCAGTATTATCGGTGATCATTGTTTGCGTTACGGTCATCGTACCACTTCCGTTCCATAATCCACCACCTTCTAAAGCGGCTTCGTTACCAGATACGGTAGAACTCGAAATCATAGCATCTCCAGAGCCAGTAATGTGTAAACCACCACCATTCCCGGGAGCAGCAGCCGTTGTGTTATTCATCAACATTACTTGCGTTAAGCTTAAGGTATTTCCTGCAACCGAGTTATCTTCAATTCCGCCACCCGCGCGATTCGCATTGTTTGTGCTAATTTCGGTATCGGCTACCGTAAGTACACCCTGATCGTTCAAGATTCCACCGCCAGAACCAGCTGCGCCCGTCGCACTATTTCCACTGATCGTTGAGCCTGATACCTCAAGCGTACCACCAGCATTAAAAATTCCACCACCGCCTTCGTTGGCCATCGCACCTGTAGCAATATTATTTGTAATTGTTGATCCGGTTACCGTCATCATACCACTTCCGTTCCACAATCCGCCACCTTCTAAAGCGGCTTCGTTACCAGATACGGTACAATTAGTAATCATTGAATTTCCCGGTCCGGTAATGTGCAAGCCTCCTCCATTTCCAGGGGCGGCAGCCGTTGTATTATTCATTAACATCACATCGGTTAAAGATAGCGTGTTGCCCGCAGCAGAATTGTCTTCAATTCCACCACCTGCTCGAATAGAAGCATTACCACTAATTTCTGTATTTAAAACCGTAAGAACTCCTAGGTCATTCAAGATTCCACCGCCAGAACCAGCAGCTCCAGCTGCCTCATTACCTGAAATAGTAGACCCTGAAATATCAACAGTACCGCCAGCATTAAAAACACCACCGCCACCTTCATTGGACATATCCCCAGCAGCAAGGTTATTTGAAATCATCGTATTAACAATTGTCATCGTGCCGCTGCCATTCCACAATCCACCACCTTCAAGGGCAGCAATATTATCCGTAATCGTACAAGAAGAGATACTTGAACTCCCTGCTCCTGTGATATGTAATGCACCACCGTTTCCAGGAGCCGCTAATGCCGGAGAAACACCAGCATTATTGCCGTCCATTGTAACGTTATTAAGTGTAATCGCTAATCCTGCGCCTGATTTGTCTTCAATTGCTCCTCCCGCTCGGTTAGCGATATTATTTAAAAGAGAAGAATTATTAATCACGAGCACACCTCCTACATCATTAAAAATTCCACCACCAGAACCTGAAGCACCGTTGGCAACACTATTGCTAACGGTACAATCATTCATGGTAAGTGTTCCAGTATTATAAATTGCTCCACCGTCTGCGGCTGATCCATTAATTAAACTTAAGTTATTAAGAGTTAATGATCCCGTCGTAACGTTAAAAATTCTCGTCTGATTTTGCCCATCAATGATCACAGAAAGAAGTGTACTTCCACTAATCGTTAGCTCCTTATCAATCACTATTTCACTATTAAGGTTAAGCGATGTGATGGCTGAAAAGGTAATTTCAGCTCCTGGAATAGCATTCAAAATCTGTTGTCGAAGTGATCCCGGACTACCATCGTCATTTGGCGAGGTTACTACCTGAGCAGTTATATTATTAAAGTTAAAAAGTAAAAAGACTCCCAATAGGAGAAGGATTTGTTTAGGTTTTTTCATCTTAATCGTAATTTTAGTTTGTATTTAATGAAGTTGCAATGCTTTGCCCCTGTGCCGGCAGGTGTAAGTATTAAGATCTATTTTAAAACAACTTCAATATGAAAATTAAAAAATAGTATTCTTTATGTGGAATAAAAGATATACGTGGATCCAAACATTCTTGGATTTCTATATTTCATTTTTTTTTATAAAAAAAAATTACGCTACCCGAAATTAGATTCCGGGCATACTTCCATTGAAGAGAAAAACATGGATTTTCATCTCGTAAAATTACTAGCAAAAGAAAGGATTGAAATGATTATAGCTGGATCATGTGAAACAAGATTAAGTCCAGCGATGATAGCAGGATGGGCACTGCTGCGCAGTAGGGGTTCTGGCGAGTGTTTTACATTTGGGACACAAATTCCAATGGATTTGATCCGCGTGCGCTTTCACTAGCAAGTCAGCTAAACGCTTTTGCTCCTGCGCACGTTCCAGTTGAGTAAGGTAAGGATAATTTAACTTTTGTTTTTCCGAAAAAGGCAAAAGAGGGAGGTAATAAATTAGGTATTCAATACATTGTAAACTAAATAATACTTCATTTTGAAGACTTCTTTTCAGCGATTACTGCGTTAAAAAAAAGAACCATAGCCCTGCTATGCTTAATTTTTTTGCCTTGTTCTCCCTAAAAATAACTCCTTCAAATTTGAACCTTACTTAGGTTACAATGTATTCGACTTCTCTATCCGTTAATGTTTTCAAAAAAATAGTTTTATTAAGCGTCAGATCGAGTGACTTCGCTAGTGAGTTTCAAAACCTGATCTCCATCCTCTTGTTCGATCAACAATGCTTGGTCATCAGCAGAACCATTACGCGTGACCTCAGTGCCCTTGATGGTTTTAGTAATGGAGTCGGCGTAAGTTTGTAGTACTTTGCCGGTGGCGTGTCCATTTCCCCATTTCCATTTTACAGTTGTTCCTTTTCGTATCATTTTTTTAAATGCTTGATTAATATTTTTTTAATGATTTATAGCTAATGATTTTAAAACATCTACGGCTGAAATACCGGGAAGTATCCGATAAACGGGTATTTTGAGTTGATACTTCTTACTTAAGCTACGAATCTTAGCATCAATTTCCGCAGGAGAATAGCGAGAAGAAAAATGACTCAAAATTAGAACTTCCAATTTAATGTTGGCAACCATCTCAAAGACTTCTTCTAGAGTGCTGTGCTGATTTCTATCCTTCTTTGGGTTGTTAACGGCTTCCAAAAATGTAGCTTCGTGAATAAGCACTTTTGTTTGATCCCAACGTTGATAATCTTCTACGGGCGTATCGCCAGAAAAGCCTAAGATCGTTGTGGCGACTTCATTAGAGATGAAGGCTCGACCATTTTTTTCAATCACCGATTTTAGCGTCGTTGGATCTAAATTGGTGAATGCTGGTTTTAACTTACGCTTTGTTTTCACCACTTTATAACTCAGACTCTTATGAATGCCAGGTGGTGCTGATACGTGATTATTCCGAATCGACTGAACATAAAGGTCTTTCCCAATGGTTATTTTATCGTCCGCTATGATAGGTTTCCAAATGGTACCTTGAACGTGTGGATCAAATTTTTTCACAAATTGAGCAATGGCTGGAAAAGAACCACAGTTGGCAGGATAATGAACTATTGGGAATCCAGCCCTAGCATTCAATTGATTCAGCTGAAATAATCCCATCAGATGATCTCGGTCTGCGTGCGAAATAAAAATATTCTTAATCTTTCTACTCTTTTGCAGCAAAGTCGTCGTTACTCCTTCGCCCGCATCAAACAACAAACCTAATTCTTCAACGAAGAACCAAGTAGAAAAAAGTGCGGTAGAATAGCCCGTAATGGTTAAATCTTGCCAGTTCATAATAATTTTATCAGCGAAGTTAGTTGATAAAACACATAACCCTCTGCCGAGCTTTTCCGTTCCGCTTTTTCAAACTAAAATTTAATTCCAAGCAGCAGCGCACTGATTAATAAGAGAAAGTACTTTAATCAAATAATGTTAGCAACCGCATCTACCAGCAGGTAAGTACAAGTATCAAAATCTATTTTAGAACGACTTAGAGACCAAAAAGTTGAAATCCGGCTAAAGCTTAACCAAATTTCAAAAATATTCTTAATTGTTTTTTTTACAATTTATTATGTGAACCATCACAATAGGGAGGATTCTTGGTTTGTTTGCACAAACAGATCGCTGCGACTTTGGTCGTTTCACATTTAAATACTTCGGGCGCGAAACCACTTCCACGGTGTGCACCATTACACCAAGGCTGGTTTTCTGAGTGTCCACAACTACACCAGGCATAAGTTGAACCAGACGTTAAATTTTCCATTTGTGGTGCAGTACCGGCTACTTTTGGCTTTTCCATAATAATGATTTTATTTTATATTTTATTAAGATGATTTTCTAACAATCAATTATACGGCTTTGTTCTTGAATAGAACTATAAGTTGCGGTTTGCTCGCTAATATAGAAAATGTCCAAATAATAAATCGATTGACGAAAGCTACCTGCTTCGCTGCACCAAAAGACTAACTGGAAGCGAGTTCCCTTCCTAAGCCATAATTGTAAGCGCTGCTTTTTTAGCACTTACCAAAATCCTTACTGAATATTATATTGTATTGGAGAGATGAGTTTGTTTTGGTACAAAACAAACTCATAGATATTAGCCGTGTGCTAACCAAGTTTGGTTGGAATGAATTTTGCAGCTGTTTTAGCTTAAATTCATATAAATGACAGTCATCAAACAGGCATGGGATTGGGTTTCAGGCATTGGTGTTTCGGCCGACCATCCAGAAGAGAATGAGTTGATTCGACTGTACAATTGCATGTCTCTACTTTCGGCGATAGGGACAATCATTGTAACATTTATTGCTTGGCAAATTAATTTTTCATTTGCTTACGTATTAATTACCTTTTTAATTAGTACGATCTATATTTCCGTCTTAGTGCTCAACTATTTTGGAAAAATTTTCTTAGCTCGTTTATTTGTTTCTATAGGAACGCCCCTTTGGGTCGGCCTTGTCAATCTTTTGGTAGGTGGATATTTTTGTCAAGGTTTAGCGATTCTCGCTTCCATGGCAATTACTTACGTTGCTTTTCAGGGAAAACCCAAATGGAGAATTGCCATTTTGGCTTTCAACATCGTTTCTTTTTTCTCTTCTACGATCTACGTTAATACTTTCGGTCCGTTGCAAGGTGTTATTGATTTTCCTTTTGACGAATTTATGGTATTCCTTGGTGGAACAGGTTGGGCGACCATTGTGCTTTACCAGTTTGACAAGCACCGTACGGAATTGGTTGAAAACCTTAAATCGAATAACATTGAGCTCAAAAATACCACTGAAGAATTAGAACGATTCACCTACATTGCTTCTCACGATTTAAAATCTCCCCTCCGAACCATTATCAGTTTTATCGGTTTGATTGAGCGAGATGTAACTAAGCAAAATTATGCTGGCATTCAGGAAAACTTAAACTTTGTCAAAACCGGTGCGGAGCAAATGAACTTTTTGGTACAAGATATTTTAGAATTATCCAAGCTCAACAAGCACGAAGAAGCAAGCCATACTTTGATTGATCTAAATCTAGTTTTTGAAAAAGCAAAACACAATTTAAAAGAAGATATTAGCGAAAAGAATGCGGTTATTCACTGTGAAAAACTTCCACTTTTCCTCGGTGTCGAATTAGAATTATTATTACTCTTTCAGAATTTTATCCAAAATGGCATTAAGTACAACGAAAGTAAAAAACCGAGCGTTACGATTTCTGCCAGCCAAAATGATACCCAGTTGAAACTTACTTTTAAAGACAATGGAATCGGCATTGAGGAACAATACCACGAAAAGATTTTTCTATTTTTCAAACGCCTCCACAATTCTATGAAGTACCAAGGAACCGGATTGGGCTTAGGTCTATGCAAAAAGATCATTAACAACTACGAAGGACAAATCGAAGTAGATTCTACGATGGGCAAAGGCACTGCTTTTACCCTAACTTTCCCAGTGGTGCCTACTCAAAAAACGGAGAAAACATTATCAGTACAACCCGTTTAAAAGCTCGCCTCTCCATCAATCCTTATCGCAGCATTACTTTTCCACGAGCCCTCTTTAAACCTTGATTAACGTTTAATCAAAATTGGTATGTTTGTCCCTTTGAGGTTATACATCTCGATGGATATTTGTCCTAATTTAAACGCAAAATCAATATCTCTGCCACTACCCAATGCATCGTAAAAAGTGGAGGAGAATGCTAGCGCGGCTTTGTCAGGAATCGCTGTGTTCATCCCGATGACAAATGGAATATGTTTTGAAATTTCTTGTGCTTGGGATTCAGAGTAACAAGCATTTAAAACCACACATTCGACCTTATCCTTAAAAAGAGAAAATAAGTTTCCGATAGCTTTTGGAGGAACCTCTTTTCCATTCCCAAGTTCATCCTCCAAAATAATTCTACCATAAGGGGAACCATGTCCAGAAAAATGAATAATATTAGGATTTTCATCCATCAAAGCCCGACTTAAATCAGGAACCCGAACCGCCCACTTTTGGACGAATTTAAAGGAATCTCTATTTTTGCTTCTTCTTAGCCCTTCTGCTATTTCTCTTGCTTCTACGTCGAGCCGTAACCGACCTTTTGTATGAGGATTAGCAGCCAGAAACAAAATAGTTTTTTGCGTTGAGTTTTCTTCCGTCGCTTCCTCCATCTCGTTAATTTCCCAAGCCTCGTTTATCTCTCCTAAGGTCTGAGTAAGTGAAAAATTTAGTCTATTCTTATATAGAATAGCTTCCTTCTTAGCAATAACACCTATATTTTCATCATTCTTCAAATTAGCAAGTCTACTAGCAAGCATAATAGCCACGCCGTGCAATTCCTTATCAAAGTGCTTTCCAAGTTTCAAAAGCATTTCAATGGCTTCCTCTGTTCTACCTGCAATAATTTTTTCTTGGATGGTTGATTGGTTGATTTTCATCGGTTTTGTCTTTTAGTTGTATTGGGATAGCTTTTAAACTGCATGTCCTTTACACTAATTTTCAGGGTCGGGGTAAAAGCTTAGGTAACAAATATAACAAATAACATTCATTCTAAGAATAAGCTTTTAGAGGAAGCAATTTTATTTTGAGCGCATTACTCGATATTTCTTTTTGAAACAGTATTGGTTCCCTTTTTTGAATGATTTTAAAGATTAATATTTATATAATAAAAAATGCCCCTCGTCGATCCTTTTTGACTAAGTTCATTTTTTGTGATATTTTAATGTACGAAAGTAAATCTGAAAAAGCATTTATTTACGTTTCAATGCAATTAATAAAAAGATCTTATCACCCAAAAATAAAAGAATATGGAAGCTAATACAACCCTAAAACGGCTTAGTCGAACCTATCTCAAGTTTTTAATTGGACAATTACTTTTTGCAGGTGTAGCTATTTTTCTCTCTTTAGGAAATCTATACCTTAGCCTGTCTACCAATGATGTATTTATTATCCTACTTCCTCTAATGTTGTTAAGCCTAATCCTCCTTAGAAACTGGTTTAAGGGGAAAGCAACTAAAGAAGCCAAGAATTTGGAAGGTAGTTTAGATGAAAAACTTACGCACTATCAAAAGACAATACTTGTGTGTAGTTCATTGATGGAAGGTTTTAATATCTTTACAATAATATGTTTTTTGCTGGATCCTAATATCTATTTCTTGTTATTTTTGGGCGTGGGCTTTCCATTGTTTTTGCAAGTAAAACCAAGTGCAGCAGCATTTGCTCGAGCTTACAAATTAACTAGTAGTAACGAATAAGATACCTTGTTAAAAGCAGACGGGTAATGGTAATGTGATTGAAATATTCAGAATAGAAAAGCCTAAACGCCAGAATAGTGAATTAGTAAAAATGGAATTGGTAAAAGACCTAGAATTTATGCGCGAGGAGATCTTAGCTTTACTACGTATCGCCCAACTGGAAATAGAAAACTTAGAAAAACAATAAAGTTGTTTCCAAAAAATGTTGGGACGCTACGGGAAAAGCGGTAAATTGCAGCTCCTACACAAGTTCTATCGTTAAAGTTATTTAAAACCAAAACCAATCATCACTAGCCATGAAAGATATACTGAATACCCCGATCCATTTTCCCTGCGGCGCCGTAATGAAGAACAAATTTATGTTAGCGCCCATGACGAATACCCAAAGTTATGAAGATGGGCGATTATCTGATGACGAGTATCATTGGTTAACGATGCGAGCTAAAGGTCAATTTGGTTTAGTGATGACTTGTGCAGCGCACGTGCAGGCGGTAGGAAAAGGCTTTCCGGGACAATTGGGCATTTTTGGGGAGGAACATCTGCCTGGGCACCGAAAACTAGCGGAAGGGATTAAAAAACATGGTAGTCTGGCCGTCGTACAATTGCACCATGCTGGAATGCGTACGCCCGTTGAGTTAGTCGAACAAGCTCCCGTCTGCCCTTCTAAAAGTGAAAAACATGGTGCGCGGGCATTAAGTTTGGAAGAGGTGCATCAACTGCGGGAAGATTTTATTGCGGCAGCCTTACGGGCAAAGCAGGCGGGATACGACGGCGTAGAAGTACACGGGGCACATGGTTATATTTTGACGCAGTTTTTGAGTCAAAAGATCAATCAACGAACGGACGAATATGGCGGTAGTTTAGAAAATAGAGCCCGACTTTTATTTGAAGTTGTCAATGGTATTCGCGAGCAATGTGGTCCTGAGTTCTTACTTGGTGTTCGCCTTTCTCCGGAGCGATTCGGTATGCAATTGTCAGCCATCAAGACCATTTGTCAGCGCTTCGTTGCCGAAGGAAAAATTGATTTTCTGGATATTTCCTTGTGGGATTGTTTCAAACTTCCCGAAGAAGTCGAGTTTCAAAATAAAAGCTTATTAGAACATTTCACAGAATTGGATTACCAAAAGATAAAAGTAACAGTAGCCGGTAAGATCCGAACTGGACCGGAAGTCAAAAAGATTTTAGCCGCCGGTATAGATTTCGTCACCATTGGACGAGCAGGTATTCTACACCACGATTTTCCCGTGCAAGTTGCCAATAATTCAGCCTTCACCCCCGTCGATACGCCCGTCTCGAAAACTTACTTGCAAAAAGAAGGGCTCGGGGAAAGTTTTGTTCGTTATATGCAAAAATGGGAAGGTTTTGTGGAGGAGAGTACATCGTAAAATAAGGAAGTCTTTAAATTAATTACTTCACCAAAATCAAGATCGATAAAATATTGATCAGCACTATTTATCAAATTCGTTCTACCTCACCACTTCCAAAACAAATTCCACCCTATGGCAAATAATAAATTACTCGTCAACGAACGTCAAACTGATTTAGGAAACTTCATGGTTGGCCGGTTACTTCCCTTTCGTAAAAAACGGCAAGTCGGTCCTTTTACTTTTATTGATCACATGGGACCCGCTGAATTGGGAAATGGTAAATATATGGATGTAGATCAACATCCACACATCGGCTTAAGTACCTTGACTTATTTATTGGCTGGACAAATAGAACATCGCGACAGTACCGGAAGTGTACAAGTCATCCACCCGGGAGATGTTGGCTTCATGACGGCAGGTCGAGGCGTTACACACACCGAGAGAACGCCACAGGCACAAAGGACGGGCGAAGCCTTGCTAGTACACGGCTATCAAGTTTGGATTGCTTTGCCCAAAGAAAAAGAAGAGATCGCTCCTCGCTTTGATTTTTATCCTAGCACAGATATGCCAAGTTGGACGACTGACGGCGTACGGTATAAACTCCTTGCAGGAAAAGCATTCGGAAAGACGGCGCCATTGCAAGGTTATTCTCCCCTCTTCCTAGTCGATATCTACGCAGAAAAAGCAACTACGATCCAACTCAAAGATCAATTGAAAGGCGAAATTGCTTTCGTCATCGTAAAGGGTGAAATTACCGATCAAAATCAAAAAGTCGAAGCGGGACAAATGTTAATTAGCAAAACGGACGAAGCATGTGAAATTTGCTTGTCCGCTGGCACGCAAGTGCTACTTTTCGGCGGAGCAGCATTACCCGAAGAACATTTCTTATTGTGGAATTTTGTTTCTCATAGTAAAGCGCGATTACAACAAGCGAAAGCAGATTGGAAAGAAAAGAAATTCCCAAAAGTGCCCGGGGATGATAGTTATATTGCAATTCCTGAGTTTTGATCTAGTCCTTATTTAAAATTAGTTGCTTTGATACTTTGTAATTTAAAGACAAAAAATACATTACTTCCCTTTTTGTGAATCCTAAATGCTCCGTGAGCAAGCTCATCCTTAAACGGTGCTATCGCTCGAAGGGAGAATCCTAAAAATATTCAATCATGGCTTTCAAAAAATTAAAATTCTGGTTCGATAAAGAACTCGCAATCTTGCTGGCAGATAAAATTGTGGTACATCAAGCAACGTTCAATAAAAAGCGTTTCGTAAAATCCGTAGATCAAAAGACCGCAAACTTAGAACTCAAGGATCGCGTTGAAGTGATTTGTGATGAATTGTATACTGAGTTGGGAGAAAATTATTCAACTGGCATTCCCGTTTTACTGCAAAGCTTAGGCCCGGAAAATGAAAAGGAAACGGGTATGTTTAGCGATTTTTATTGGGTAATGCCGATTGCAAAGTACGTTGAAAAATATGGCCTTTCGGATTTTGACTTGTCGATGCAAGCACTTGCGGAAGTTACTAAACGCAATACTAGCGAATACGCCATTCGACCTTACTTGACTGCTCATACCACAAAGACTTTGAAAGTCATGAAAGCTTGGTCTAAAGATAAAAATTTCCACCTGCGACGATTAGCTTGTGAAGGACTCCGACCGCGTTTGCCTTGGGCAAGTAAACTAGACGTTTTTATCGAAAAACCTGAAAAAATACTGCCCGTTTTAGAACAATTAAAAGATGATGAAATCAAGTACGTTCAGAAGTCTGTCGCCAATTGTATCAATGACATCCTGAAAGATAATTTTGAAGTAGGCAAAGCCTTGATTGAAAAATGGAATGGTGAAAATATTGGTGCAGCACGAAAATGGATCATTAAACACGCGCTACGGAATTTGATTAAAAAAGAAGATGCTTGGGCGATGCAAATGGTGAAATAAGACGGATAATAGAAACTTAACCTTATTCCCTTTTTTACTTAGAAGAAGGAAGCTATTTGGATGCTACTTACACAAGCGAGAACAGACTTATTTGTACTTGATAAAAAATAGCAACAAACTAAACTAGTTAAATATAATACACTACTTTGAGGCAGCTAACAAGTTCCAATTAATTCACTCATTTCTGCGCACTTCCGCAGTCCGCAAAAAGCAGTAGTTCAATGCAAATATATAATCTCCAAATAGCAGAATCGGTAATTGCGATCATTATTCTTCTAATCGTTTCAAAAATGCTGCAACGAATCATCGATCGGGCAGGTATTAAGTATAGCTATCACAAAACAAGAATAAAAATTGTAAAAAAGGTAGTGACTGTTATTTTAACGATCGTATTCATCGTCGTACTATTACTCATCTGGGGAATTGCACCGTCGCAATTAGCTGGCTATGTCGCTTCCTTATTTACCGTGGTAGGCATTGCATTTTTAGCACAATGGTCCATCGTTTCCAATATCACTTCAACCTTAATCATATTTTTTAATCATCAAGTGAATATCGGCGATACAATCGTAATTATGGATAAAGATTATCCCGTCGAAGGAGAAATCAGCGATATTGGCATTTTCTTCATTATTATCAAGGTAAGTCCTAAAGAATATGTTTCTTTACCAAGCAATGTCTTCATGCAAAAAATGATTAAAAAAATAAGACAAACTGAATAATGCTGACTAGCTCAACGGAAAACTTGAATAAAATTGAATACCAATATAAAAAATAGAACCTCGCAAGCTTGGGCATTAGACCAGCTTCAACTTTCTCATAATGTTATTGATTATGCTACCTTGGGAACCCAAATTGCCAAAGATGATCATGAATACGTAAGGTTGCATTTTGGGCTGCAAGGAAGCTACGATTTTAGCTTCGCCCAATTGAATCGCTCCTTTTCCTTGTCGGGTCATCATCATAATATTATGTATTCAAATGGACTAGAAATTGCAGTGACCAATAAAACTAAGCGGATAGAAACTTTCGGTATTAATTTCACTAGCGCTGCTTTTATCGCCATTGGACAACATGGTAATGATCCTCTAAAACGGTTCACAGAACGTGTCGTAAAGAGAGCGCATTCGATTCTATCGACAACTTGGCCCACAAATAATTTTAAAATCCAAGCCGTAATCAAAGAAATCATTCACTGTGCTTACCAAAAAGAATTAAAGGATCTTTTTTTATTATCTAAAAGCATTGAATTACTAGTTTTGCAAGCAGAATGCTTTGAAAAAAATGCAGCCAACACTCTAGTCAAATCCGAAAAAGACAAGCGCAAATTAAAGGAAGCAAAAGAACTACTGGACTTAAGAATTGATCAACCTCCTACCCTAATCGAACTCGCAAAATTAATTGGACTCAACGAGTACAAATTGAAAAAGGGATTCAAGGCTTTGTTTGGTACAACGGTATTTGGATACGTTCATCAATGTAGAATGAATTTGGCGAAACGCTTATTACTGGACACCGATAAAACCGCCAAAGAAATTGCCTATCAAATCGGCTACAGCTCACCGCAACATTTTTCGAATGTTTTCAAAAAAAACTTTGGACTTAGTCCTAATGCTGTTAGAATTAATCCCGATGCTGCAATAGATTGAATCAAGCGGTGCGTAGATTGGGATTTTAAAATCTAAACCCTTAGTTATGAGTAAATCAATGATCATCGAAGAAGAAGTACTTTTCCAAGCAAGCGTTGAACGAGTTTGGGATTTATTAATTAATCCTGAAATGACCGCGCAGTATATGTTTGGCTGTGCGATTGTTTCTGATTGGAAAATAGGTAGTCCCGTGCATTGGAACGGACAAGCCGCAGATGGAACAACCATCGTTTACGTAACCGGAACCGTCCTCGAATACGAAGCAGGAAAAAAGTTAAGTACCACTACTTTTGATCCCAATTCTGGCATGGCGGATATTCCTGCTAATCACATCAATTTAACCTACGAATTAAGCAGCACAGCCGAAGGTACTTTGCTCAAAATTACACAAGGAGATTTCTCGCAAGGAGAAGCTGGCGAAAAAAGATATACAGCATCAAAAATGGGTTGGAAAGAAATCGTGATTCCAACGATGAAAAAATTACTTCCATCAGTAGCGCAATAAAATGAACGAAAAACTCATTCCCTTAAAAATTGATGCCCATAAACAGCTCGCTTTATGGAAAATGACGGCGCATGCAACTGACCCTCACAAACAGATTTTACTCACGCACGGCACTTTTTCAAATCGAAAAGTCTTACTCGGCATCACGGATTATCTAACGCGACGTGGTTTTACTTGTTGGATTTTCGAATGGAGAAATCATGGGAGTAGTTCTCGTCAAAACGAACAATTTAATTTTGAAACGATTGCGAAAGCAGACTTCAAACTGGTCTTTACTTATCTTTTTGAAAACTGTAATATTCAGCAAATCGATTGTATCACTCACAGTGGCGGAGGAATTTGTTTGACGATGGCTTTAATCCACGAGTTGAAATACCAAGAAAGAATTAGTAGCATTTCGCTATTTGGATGTCAAGCCTTTGGAGCAGCTACCTCCAAGGTAAATTATGCTAAAATTTATTTGGGCAAACAACTTAGCAAACTTTTGGGATTCGTACCCGCTAGAATAATTGGCGGAGCTGAAAATGAAAGTTATTATTTTATGAAACAATGGTTTGATTGGAATCTAACCGCTGAGTTTACGGGAGACCTAGGCATTAATTATCAAGATCAAATGAAAACGATAAAAATCCCTATTTTGTCCATCTGTGGTTCGGGAGATACTTTCATCGCTCCACCCAGCGCTTGTAAAAAATACCTCGCTGCCTTTGAAAATGAAAACAATGAATATCTCTACTGTGCGAAATCAACGGGATACGCAGAAGACTATACCCACGGTAGAATTATCCATTCGAGCGCTGCCAGCCGAGAAATTTATCCAATAGTACTCGCTTGGATTATTAAAAATAAGATGCTTAAAATCGCATAAAGTATTCCCATTGAAAATGTATTTGCATCTATAAAAAATCAAGTTCCATGCAACAGAAAAATTCGCTAAGCGTTCTACAATATTTACTCCCAATCACTTACCTTGGGCTTTGGGTTTTCTTGTATTTTCTTCCGAGGTCTTATTTTCACGTGGCGGGAAATGGATTCGAAGGCTTTTTTCTTTTTGCTACTTTCTTTCTAGTCCTTCCCTATCTTTTATATTTGTCTTTAGGCATTAACGGTATCGAAAAAGTGAAAGCTAAAAATGGCGCATACAGTTCTATTTTTCTGATGATTCCATTTTGCTTGCTAATCCACTCAGAAGATCATACCGCTTTAGCGGCAAACAGTTTGACAACCAAAGGAACCATTACCAAAGCCTGGATGGCAATTCAACAAAAACAGCAACCAATTTGGACCGTGCAAGCCTCATATAGGGTAAAAGGTATACCTTATCAAACTGCAAGCCAAGCAGATAAAGAAAAAACCTTACAGCTTGGTGATTCCGTAACAATTATTTATGCAAATGGAACACCGAAAATCAGTCAGATTGAAGAATTACAAATTCATTATGGGAGGTAAAAAATAGTCTTGCAACTATAAGTAGGTTTACCTAATTAAACTAATTAAAAAAAGTAATTTATAAAAATTACTCTCACTAAATAAAACATTCATGATCGCAAACTTACCCTTTTGGATAAACTTACTTTTCATCACTACGGTTGCAC
>CALFBG010000211.1 GCA_937951685.1 uncultured Saprospiraceae bacterium
AGAGCACTAATTTGACGGATATAACCTTGGTTAGCGGCAAGTCTACTATTGCCATATTCATACAATGCAATTTCTAAACTGGGCGTTTTTCCATTCTTCTTACTCGTTGCGAGTTCATTGACCATTTTCCAAAGCTGAGACTTTGCTTGGTCAATTAAACCATCCATGCTATTACTTGTATCTAATAATAGCGCAATTTGAATTTTGGATTCGTCGGTGGTAGGAGTAGACTTGGTGGTATCAGTAGCAAAGGGAATTCCGCTACTAAGCAGGAAGCTAAAAAGGAGTGCGATTGATTTTATCATTTTTTTAAAATTTGAGTTTGTTGTTGTATTCAATAACCACTTGTAAGTACATGGGGAAAGATGTACGAAGGGCTGATTTTGGTGTGTATCCTTCATTTTTTAACTTTTTGTTAACGGATGAAGCCAATAGTTGACCGCTCCACTAGGAGTTCGAACAGCTTTAATGCGGTTCACAAATATTTTGACTTTTAAAGAATGGAAATAAAATTGTTATATTTGAGATGATGCTTATTTGCTTCTACTGTTAAGAAAGAAATATGAATGGGTAGATTCGAAACAAAAGTATACCACTTCAATAGAATAGTCTAGATAGAATTTTCACTAAAGTCATTGGACTAAAATAAATAAGAGAAAAGCGACCAAGTTTTAACCAATGGATTTCAAAGCTTGAAAGTATTTAAGTTATGGATAAAATTAATTACCCCCTTTTATATTATCAATTGAAACCAAGTACTTATTTAGGTATTTTGGTAGGAACGGGCTATCAGGTGATGGAGAAAGATTTGCGTACGATGAAGCAAAACCTCAAGGATCATTTGCAGAAGCAGTATAAGAAGTTTGACGACTATCCTTATATGAGTATGATAGAACCTAAATTGAAGGTTTTTGAAATTAAAATTCGACCAAGTTATAAGGAAAATTCGGGGGCTTATCCCTTAAATCAGACTTTAAAGGTGCCGGTGCCAGTGGTTTATGGAGAAACGGATCGGGGCGATTATGAATGTTACTTGCCTTTGTTTAATGAAAGTTTTTATTACTACGAGGTGAAACAATTTAAGTCGTTGGTGGTACATTTCTCGACGGCTTTGCTTAATAATTTATCTCCGGATCAAATCTATCGACACTTGCGGTATAAACAAGCTAAGTTGGATACGATTAGCTTGCGGGTGAATTTTGATCGTGCGTATAATCCTAGTGCTAATCCGCTTGATCATCAGGCGAATCGGTTGGCTACTTTGTCTAAACTAGCAGAACGATTTCCGTATAAAAAAACGAAAAATAAAGCGCGCAACGCTTTTCCCGAAGCGGCGTGGGAATTAGAAGATAAGGTAACGGTCTTGATTGACAAACTCATCAACCTGCGGGCGAATGTATTGGTGGTTGGGAATCATGGGGTAGGGAAGACTGCGGTATTGATGCAAGCCATTAAAAAAATTACCAATAAATCTAGACAACAAAATCTGGCCTATAGTTTCTGGCGCATAATGCCACAACGGATTACGGCGAGTGCTAAATACTTAGGCGAGTGGCAAGAGACTTGTGAATTGTTGATCGAGGATCTGCAAGCGGCAAATGGTACGCTCTGGGTGATGGACATGATTCGCTTACTGCAAACAGGAGGGACTGGACCGGAAGACAGTGTAGCTTCATTTTTAATTTCTTTTATGCAACAAGGGAAATTGCAAATGATTGGAGAAGTGACGGAAAAAGAACTGGATAGTTTACGCCGTTTGCTACCTGGATTCGTAGAGAATTTTCAGATTTTAAAAGTGGAAGAACTTCCGGAGCAAAAGATTCAATCTATTTTGGATAAGTTTATGGCGTATTGTCAGAAAAACCTAAAAGTAAATATCACACCTGCTGCGCTTAAATTAGCGTATCGACTTTTGCTACGCTATTATCCGTACGAAAGTTTTCCGGGAAAAGCGATTAAGTTTTTGGGGCAATGTGTCAGTGATGCCATTAACGTCGAAAGTTTCAAGGTGGATCAAAGAGAAGTGGTCAATGCATTTGTAGCACAGACGGGACTGCCCGAAATATTTTTACGAGATGATTTATTACTGGACGTAGCAGAACTACATGAGCATTTTCAATCTAATATTATTGGTCAACCCAAAGCTATCGAAAAGCTAAGTGGTGTCATCAAAATTTTTAAAGCGGGTTTGAATAATCCGTATAAACCCATTAGTACTTTAATTTTTGCGGGACCTACCGGCGTTGGGAAAACAGCCTCTGCGAAAGCTTTGGCAGATTACTTTTTTGGGAAAGGACAACGACGTTCTCCTTTGATTCGCCTAGATATGAGTGAGTTTCAGTTTCCAGGGCAAATCGTCAACTTGATTGGTTCGGGAAAAGAATTGGGTAAACTCATTCAAGATATTCGGGAGCGACCTTTTTCAGTGCTGTTGTTAGATGAAATTGAAAAAGCAGATCCGTCTATTTTTGATGCCTTGTTAACGGTATTGGATGAAGGACTGATGGTTGATGCTTACGGGCGCGTCACCAATTTTAGGAATACGATTATTATTATGACTACGAATCTGGGGGCTTCCCAACGGAAGTCTATTAGTTTTCGGGAAACCACGAGCGATGAAGATAATTACCTATCGGTTATATCGAAGCACTTCCGACCGGAGTTTGTCAATCGAATTGATGGCGTCGTGATTTTTAATAGCTTACAAGAAGCAGATATTTTAAAAATTACCAAAAAAGAACTCAACGCACTGAAGCAAAGAGAAGGATTTATAAAAAAAGCCTTGCAGCTTAAATTTACAGAAGCTTTAGTTAATCATCTGGCAAGAAAAGGCTTTGATGAAGCTTACGGAGCAAGACCATTGCAACGAGCCTTGGAACAATCGGTCGTTAATCCTATCGCGAATTGGTTACTCGAACATCCACAAGTGCAAAATTGCACCATTAAGGTTGATTATCGTAAAAATGGCTTGCACATTTCTAAAACCTAGGAGACAAAGCTTAAACGGTGAATACCGGGCGCGTAGCTTTTTTGCATCGCTTCGACGAGCAGTTGAAACTGATCCTCATTTTTCTGAAAATCCATTTGTTCTACATCAATAATGAGAATAGGCACCTCTCCTTCGGTACGGAAATATTCGAAATAAGTGTCTTGAATTTGTTTTAGGTATTCCGGTGAAATTTCTTGTTCGTACTCTCGACCACGATTATGGATGTTTTCTAAAAGCTTATCAACGGATCGATGTAAAAATACCAACAAGTCAGGCTTGGGGAAGGAAGCATTTAAGATGTGGAAAAGTCGTTGAAAAAGGCGATATTCTTCTTCGGATAGGTTGTTCTTAGCAAAGAGCAGGGTTTTAATGAAGAAGTAATCGGAAACGATGAGTTGTTGAAACAGATTTTGCTGAGACAAGTTTTCTTGTAATTGTTTGTGCCGTTCCGTCATGAAAAATAACTCTACGGTAAAAGCGTGTCGTTCCGGGTTCTCGTAAAAGAAGGGGAGGAAAGGATTATCCGTGAATTGCTCCAAGACCAATCTACAATTGAAATGTCCTTGCATTTTATGGCACAGCGTCGTTTTACCAGCGCCAATATTGCCTTCGATGGCAATAAATTGATAAGGAAAAGTTTTACTCATAATTCGTCTAGCATAATAACTTCTAATGGATCTTTAGAAGTGAGGTACAATTCTTCAATGGTTTGTAGTAATTGGGGATGCATCCAATCTCCTGCGATTTCTAGCATGGGAATGAGCACAAAATTTCTCTGGTGCAAATGAGGATGTGGAATAGAAAGTCGCTCAGATTTGATAATCTGGTCTCCGTAGAAAATAATATCAATATCAATTTGCCGAGCAGACCATTTCTCTTTTCTTGCTCTCCCTAAATTTTTTTCGATAGACAATACCGTGTCAAGCAAAGCTTCGGGACTTAATTCGGTTTGTACTCCAATAGCTTGATTGATGAAATCTGCTTGATCGGTGACTCCCCAAGCTTCCGTCTCATAGTATTTGGAATATTGTGAGATCGGACCAATCTGGGCCGCAATTTGTGCTTTTGCCGCTTTGAGGTGCTGCAAACGATCTCCTATATTACTACCGAGGTGTAGATAGCATTGTGTAAAATTCTCCATGTTAGCACAAATTTAATTGATGCGCTGTGGATTACTAAACTTTTTAGCATAATCTTTCGAGTTCTTTGCCAAATGCTGCTGGGTAAGGGGAACGTAGGATAGATTATTTTTTATTAAAGTCGCTCAAAAATTTGCATAATTAGACCGATCGGTATATTTTTGTATAATTAATTGTTTAACCGAAGTATTTATGACCAAATCAGAAAAGACGAGACAACTCATTCTAGAGCGAGCGGCTGCTTTGTTTAACCAAAAGGGTTATTCGGGGACTTCGATGTCGGATATCATGAAAGCGACGGGCTTAACCAAGGGAGGACTTTACGGTAATTTTAACAGCAAAGAGGAGATTTCTGTTGCAGCTTTTGAGCACGCTGTAGAGATTGTCAACCACAAAGTAGGCAAACGTACTTACGTGATTCACAATACGATTGACAAGCTAAAAGCAGTTGTTTATTTTTATAAAGAGCACATTTTCAACCCTCCCGTAGCGGGCGGCTGTCCTATTTTGAATACTTCCATTGAAGCGGACGACAATAATCCCAAGCTAAAAGAGAAAGTAGTTGAAGCGCTAGACTATTGGCACGGGCGAATTGTTTTGACGATTTCGAAAGGAATTGAACGCAAGGAAATGAAGCCCGATGTTGATGCAGATAAATTTGCGACTTGTTTCATTGGAACATTGGAAGGAGGGATTATGATGGCTCGGATTTATAAGGATGGACAGAAATTTGATGTGCTCGCCGAGCAGCTTTTACAGCAGATAGAGTTGTTGAAAGTGTAAATTAAACCGTTTGGTTTTAAAAGATTAGATAATATGAAAGTAAAAAATAAGATAGAATATTTAGCAACGGCTACAGCCCCGCTAGAGAAAGTAGTAGACCCTACGTTTCCTTTATGGTTTCGCTTGGTACGATTTGCCTTTCGTTTTTTGGGACCTTTGTTTCCTAAGCGCGCGGGACGTATTGCTTTTCAACTGTTTACTACGCCTAGAACGCGGGCGCGACATAAGATTTCGGATCGAGTGATGGAAAAGGCGCGTATTTTCGATATTTTGTACGGTGGTCATATTCTCAAGGCTTACGAGTGGGGAGAAGGCGATCGGGTAATTCTCTTGGTACACGGCTGGGAATCCCGTGGAACAGCGTTACGGAGCTTTGTGCCTTCATTGGTAAAGCGTGGATTTCGCGTAGTTGCTTTTGATGGTCCTGCGCACGGTAATTCTGGTGGTAAGCAGACGACCTTACCTCATTTTGGTGGAGCTATTTGTGCCCTGATCAATCATTTGGGTGGGGTAGATGGTATTATTGCCCATTCTTTTGGTGGCGCATCTACTGCTTTTGCGTTGGCTAATTTAGATACTGAAATTGCGTTGCGGAAATTAGTGCTCGTTGGTGTACCTTCTAGGATGACGAAAGTAACGGAGCATTATTTACAATTGTTTAAAATGCCATCGTCGGTGGCAAAGGAATATCGGAAAATACTTAATGAGGTGCTAAATATGCCCATTGAAAATGCTGATTTGGAAAATGCTTTTCCTAAAATGCGCGTAGGAGAGACACTGATTGTACACGATGAAGAAGATACGGTGGTTCCTTTTGCTTCGTCGCAAGATATTTATAATCATTGGGAGAATGCTACCTTATTGGTTTCAAAAGGTCTAGGGCATTACAAGTTGATGAAGCATCCCGCTTTGGTGAAGCGTGTCACGGAATTTATAGATAGTTATTAGTAAGTACTTAAGTACTAAGACAAATTAAATAAATATGACTTCCTTTTGAAGACTTCTTTTTCTGACCGAAGTTGTTTTAAAATAGGTAGATGATTTATTTGCAAGCCATTGATTTCCAATATTTCAGCTAATTTTTTTCCCCGTCGCTATGGCTACGAAAAAAATGGAGCTTCATCTTGAAAACCAAGCGCTTACAACTAATTTTAACCCCCATTTTAAAGCAACTTCACCTTTAAACCAAAATAAAATGAATACTAACACCTACCACAAAGCAGAAATTTTAAAATCTTTAGTACTTTCATTGGAAGAAGTCCGTAGTTTTATCGAACAACTGACGGAGGAGCAATTTGAACATAAACCC
>CALFBG010000212.1 GCA_937951685.1 uncultured Saprospiraceae bacterium
ATCCAGCCGAAGACTTTGGTATCTCGGTGATTACGAATCAAAGTGGTAATCGTACGGCGGGGAAACTCTATACTATTGTAAATGGAATACTAGCGGAAATTGCAAAACAAAAGTACGCTTCTGATTTATCCGAAAAGGAACAAATTACCGCAACCTTGATGGACTACATTGAAGGTTCTACGCAGGGGCAACCCAAACGATTAGAAAAAGCTTTTCATCCAGATCTTAATTTGTATTATATTTGGGATCGCGAATTTCGAGTATGGAGTGGAAAAGCCTACATTGAAGATACCAAAGAAGGACAACCGACGGGAGAGATCGGAGAAATTCTTGCGATTGATTATGAACGTGATATTGCTACGGCAAAAATTCGAATTTCAGATCCGAAAAATGACGCACCTTACATTGATTATTTGATGCTGATTAAGAAGAACGGTCATTGGATGATTCTGCATAAAATGTTTACAAAAGAAAGGAAGGAATAAACGGGGAGGAAAGTAGGGGAGTTGTTGAAAAATAAATACCCATCAATAACTTCCCTGAGCGATTCACAAAACTACAAATACAAAATTAAATATGCCTGCCGAAATAGAAAATATTAGTATGATGCTTAATTTTGCAGCTGAAATATCAAGCATCATAAAACCATGAAAAATACACTATTCTTACTCTTCTCCTTGCTAATCATTTTCAGTTGCTCCAACACTGACGACGACGAACTCATCCAGCCCAGCCCGCCGGATAATCCTCCCGTCTATCTCCTCCATAAGACATTTAAAGACGGAAATCTCCTCCGAGAAAGAACTTACGACGCGGATAGCATCCTAACCACTCAAACGAGCTATAGCAGCACGGGTTCCATTTTTCTAAAGCAAGTCTACAGCTACGCGGGAGACACCATAAAAGCAGTTTCTTTCAACGGCAATAACGACACCACTCAATTAAGGTCTTCTTATCCAACAAGCAATTCCACGCTCCGAGTAGATCGTTTCAATCCCGACGGCACCTTAGACAATTATGCGATTTATACTTTCATGAGTAATGCTTGTGGATTTACGAGTTATCGTTTTTACAATCCCGATGGAACCACTTTTATCCATGCGGAAATTGAATATACGGACTCAAATTGTAGCGCCATTGCTTATTTCTATGATAACCTTGGAAACTTGACGGATTCTGAAAATATCATTAGAGACGATAAAAAGTCGCCTGCGTATAAATTAGTGCAATTATTTCGCACTGAAAATCATGGGAATATTACGAAGTCTACGCGGTTAGATGAAAATGGTACTATCAATATGAGTACTTCCTACGTCAATGATCACGTATATAATCCACTCGGATACCTTGAAACGACAAGCACTACTTCTTTAGCAGGTGCCGTTGAAAACTATACCTACGAATATTGGTAAACCTTGGCGATGCTTTAGTACAGTTTGTCTGTGGAGAAGCGCAAGCATTTCGCTATATTTTGAAACAACCGCAATAAGCATATTCCAGATTTAGCGAATCTCGACTTAAGTTTCTTACATTTGTGAAAAAAAACATGAAATTAAACCTACTATCCTGCGATGCGCAGAAACCAGATCGAAGAGGAATTGCAAGATGTATTGCAGAAGTTTCCACGAATGTAGACGGTTTGTTAGCGAATGAATTCACCGATATCCTTTTAGAAGGCGATATGGTAGAGATTGAAATAGATGGTAAAACCACAAGTTCTGCCTTTAGAGCTTTACGCAAATTAGGCATCGACTACGAAATCGTAGAATAAGCAAGTTTCCAAACAAATCCACCAGACTGTTTCGCCTAAGGCATTACGGTCGTAAAAACACGAATACTCGATAAATCTAGTCGCAAGCATGTCTCAGCACCGCCACTTTATCCTGCACAAGCCATATGGCTATCTGTCTCAGTTTGTCTACAACCAAAACAGGCGCAAAAACAAGAAACTGCTCGGCGAACTAAATGATTTTCCTGCCGGTACAATGTCGATTGGACGATTAGACGAAACCTCGGAAGGTTTACTACTCCTAACCACCGATGGAAAAGTCAGTGCCCAAGTAAGAAGCAAAAAAGTAGAAAAAGAATACTACGTTCAACTTGATGGCGAAATCACGCCGGAAGCGATAAAGAAACTACAACAAGGCGTTGAAATTGGCGTAAAGGACCAAAAATACACCACCTTACCTTGTGCAGCACATCGCTTAGATCCAGCTCCCGTTTTTAAAGCCCGTACCAAGAAAGTAAGGGACGATCGGCACGGTCCTACGAGTTGGGCGTCTATCACCATCCGAGAAGGAAAGTTTCGACAAGTCCGTAAAATGACTGCTGCCGTTGGCTTTCCGACCTTGCGACTGATTCGGGTTAGGATTGGGGCGATCCAGCTAAATAATTTGCCTGCGGGGGAGTTTATTGAGGTGGATGATTTTGGGATGGTGGATGTAGTGTGAATATTTCCAAGTAAGATTTTTTAAAAAAGGAAAGCGATTTGAAAGATTAGAGGTATTGCTCCGCTGGAGCTTGCCAAGTATCGTGACTATACTTTTACTATGGTATCGCTCCGCTGGAGCTTATAAGTAGTACTAGCCGTTCAATGATTAACAGCTTGCCCAGCTGGAACTTAAAACGTATATTGATTACTGTACGAGCAGTGAAATGATCATACTAAAGCTTAGAAAAGTAAATTCGTTATTTTAAT
>CALFBG010000213.1 GCA_937951685.1 uncultured Saprospiraceae bacterium
AGATTACCACAGGAATAGTGCCGAATTGGGCTTGGGAGATTGTGCGTTCCTTCTTCATTGACTAATTCGTTTGAACAAGTAAAGCTATTATTTCATTCCTTTTCAAGTTTTTATTGAAAAGCTTGGCTTCATCACTTTGAGGAAGCTAAGTAGGCGTTAAAAAAAAGCCTTCCGATACTTATCGGAAGGCAATCTTGTTTGGGAATGTCAAAAAGTTTTTATTCATACTTTAAGCCAGTCCAAAACTAAAACAACAAGGTAATTATTCAACGAAGCATATCTTCTACCTCAACAGCGGGTAGTTGCTCCTAAACAAAGTTTAATTAGGGGTGATTAAGATCTTCTCCGTTCTAATGATTTCCTTAGAAACGGGATCCATAATTTTTAAGAAATAAATGCCTTTCGCAAAATTACTCGTATTGATAACTTCCGTTTCGTAGGCATTCAACTGGAAATTTTTCATTTCTCTTCCATCTATACTTTGTAAAACGCCATTAAAAATATTTTCCGATGGATTACTTATTTGTAAAACATGATGCGCTGGATTCGGATATACCTCAAACTCCATCAAACGCTTTTTCATTTCTACGCCCCCTTCATCATCAAATAATGGACTACAGTTGGGATCACTAAATGCTACTGGCACAACGTACTCACAACCGTGTATGCTAACATTTATGGAGACTAAAGCCTTCGCTAAATCTGGCGTAAGCTCTAAACAGCCATCTTCCGCAGGAAGAAAATTACCCCCTTCAAAATAGAAAAGTGCAAAACCAGGTATTGGTGCTCCATTTAAGCTTACGCATACTTTCCCGCCCGTAAGACAAATTGGACAGAATAGGTCAGGAGGACAACCTGTATCTTCCGTAATATCGAAATCCAACTCAGGGCATTCTGCTTTTTCGCACTCAACAACTACCGGTAACCAGTATTGACAATGCGTTTCTTTGTCGTAAATATTTACAGAACCAATATTTTCTATTTCCGCACCAAAATTATAGCAGCTCGTTCCGCTTGGTAAAATAATCGCCGGAGCACCATTATTGAAGTTCAATCTAATATCGACGTTCCCACTAGGAACTCCCCCATTACTCAAAATACATAGCGTACCTCCTTCCGTACAAGGATCGCAGTCGTTTGGATCATCACAGTTGTTGATCGTTATCGCAACATCAAAACTATCATCGCATTCTCCACAGGTAACGTCTTCTTCTTCGATGGTAATCGAGAAGGGATACTGACAATTGTTTGGACCAAACACAATTCCTGAATAAGTATTGGGCGTCCCATTGTTGATGGCATCTAATTCCTCCGCTTGATCGTAGGTCAAACAACTACTAAACGGACTGTTATTTGGATGCCCAGGAAAAGATTGCCAAACAACATTATAATCATTTAAAAAGTCTACCTGCGTAGATACACCATTCACGGTGACTACGGGACAGAAAAAACCTGTTCCCGTCACGCAAGGGTTACAAGAAAAAGGAGTAAGATCGTAGCAAAATTCAACCTCAACGTTAGCAGGACACGGTGCGGCACAGTTAACAGAAATATTGTCATTACACATTAAGTCAGCATGCGAATGAGATACTGGAAAATTTCCACCCGGCGCAGTATAATCATGGCAAACGGTAACATCACCCGTTATTACCGGAGCACTACCATCCCCAAAATCCCAAACGTGCGCTATTCCGGGAATAGGATTGGTGGAGGTAAAACATACCGTACAATCATTAACGGATGATACGGTAAAATCACAAAAGGATTGAGCCTGAATGGTGAATTGAAAAAATAAAGAAAATAGTAAAAGGCAAAATAATTTGTTCATTGTTCTGTAATTTAAGATTAGAAAATATAATACTTGCTTAACCCTATACCAATGATAGGATTAATATTGAAGTTGTTTAAAATGGTAGCAATGTGACACAAGAAAGCACCTTCAAGAGCAGAGTAGTTAATTCTGCTCTTGAGCAAGTGCAAAAAAATACACTGACGTATTGTATCAACTTCTTAATGATTCGTACTTCCTAACGGCGGAAAAACGAAACATTGAAAACGTTGAATTATTGTCAGTGTAATAAGAAGTCTTGGATAATTTTATCCGTTGTTTTTTTGATAGTAAACGATCTAACCACAACCGTTTGACAGTATGTTCCTTTTAGAACAGAAAGGGTAACCTTAAAAAGAAATAAATTCTAGATTTTTTTTAAAATTTCGATGGCTTCTTTTTGTTTGAAGCTATTTGGTTTAGTAGCGATGATTTGAAATAAGATTTTGGCTTCCTTCATTTTACCTTCTTTGCAATAGCTCATGGCTAAATACCAACGAGCATGATCTTCATAAATCGGATCTTTTTGATCAATCAGTTGTTGGAAGATAGCATTGGCTTGGGTAAATTGATTCGTTTCTAAAAAACTAATTCCTTTGGCGAAGTTAATTTTTGCAGAACTTTTTGCTAAAGGGATGGCATTAAATTGCGCTAACGCATTTTCGTACTCTTGATTACCATAATATCTTCCACCTGCTTCAAGCAGTTCTTCGCCAGCACTCCCTCGCGCTCCGAAGTTTAAGGCATAAGCTTCGTAATATTTATGATAAACCTCGATTGAGCTAAGTTCTTTTTGTAAGAACCATATTCCTCCGATGACGATCAGGGCAATCACAGCGGCATACTTCAGTAGTGGAATGATTGAGAATGACTGCTCTGGAGCTAAGTTCTTCATGGCCGTTTCGTGCACTTTCTTGACCCGATCTCTTAAGTCGAGATCCCCCAGTTGTTCAACATATTTCAAAGATACCTGCCTTTCTTGAACCCGTTGGGCAAAAGCCTTATCCTTCGAAATTTTGTCATTGAACACTTGTACTTCGTTTTTTTTCATCCGACCTAATAAATAATCATCCATCTGGTCTTCGTTAAATTCTTTCATGCTATGGTAGCGTTAATTAAGTAAGTCCTTGAATCCAGGGTTAGCAGCAATCAGCTCCTTTAGTTTTTTCATGCATCCAGATTTTTTATTTTTGGCAACTTGTTCACTCGAAAAATTCATGCGTTTCATAATTTCCTTCATTTTTAAACGATCGTAATAATAATAGATTAAAACTTTTCGACAGCTTTCGCCTAAACTTTTAAGTAACTGATCAAGGAAATCGCTTTTTTCCAATGCTAACATAGCACTGATTTGCATAGCTGCTTCTGGAAGCGAATGATGCGCTTCGGTTAAAGTCGTTGTCTTTTGTTTTTTTTTCAAGGCTTTATACCACAAATTTCTACAAATTGAAAAGAAATAAGATTGGATATTCGTAACGTCATCAAGCTGATCTCTTTTTGCCAGTTTATACAAAACCATCAGACTATCTTGAAAAACATCATCCGCATCTTGTTCTGAACCACTATTCTTCAAAATAAAGTGAAGCACTTTCCTATACATCACTGCGTATAGACTATTCATCGCTTCATCGTTATCCAACAATACAGAAGATTTTAATAACGCTATTGTTTTTTTGTTTGAGAACGGTTGCATGAAAGCTTATTAAAGTATTAGTTTAAACTAAAAAAAGGTAATCTCAAAAAATAAATCATTTACAAAAATAGGAAATAAAAGTATATTTATTCTTGAGCTTAACTAATTAGACCTTAATATACTGCTTTTCAAAATTAAGCAAATTCTCATAAGCTATCAATCGTACTTTTTCAAGTGAGTAAGTACCTTCTCATCACTAAAAATCTAAGTTAGATGTTACCTTTTTTCTTTTAGTAAGAACACTATATTGAAGCAACTTATTATAAGTAGGTTTACCAAATAGATTGGTGATTTTGACGGAAGAAAATTTTGCTTCAATCGAGGCGAAAAACGCAGAAAACCATTGGTTTTCAAGGCTTTTTAACGAAGCGTGAAATAAAATTTACTCGTCATAAATTAGTGAATTTATTAGGTAAACCTACTTAAGTACTCAGATAAAATTGATTATTCCTTCAATGATCTTCGTACTTAGTGATTTTTTATTTTTTATAACTAAAACAACAACAATTATGCAACGTTTCACAACACTGTACCCCTCCTTATTTTTTATCCTTTTTATTTTCTGTACAAATTCATTTGCTCAAGCCAACACCGATCGACCTAGAATTGTAAAAACGAATTGGGCAAATTCCATGGGCTATCCTGGAAATGAATCTTGTATTATCATTCTTGGAGATGATGTACTAAAAATCAACCTGTCCCTTGCCGTAGGAGATTCGAAAATGGATCGTTATCCACCTTTGTTTATAGAATATAATTTAGGAGGGATATTAGTAGGCCGAACAGATAAAATCACGGAAGGAGACTTTTCACCAGCAATTATTAATGGGTACAATGCCTTTGAGACTAACTTTCCTTTTGTTGTTCAATTTGACAACATGTGCAGCGGCCCGAATCCGATGACTAATTCTACCGAATTTGAATATTCCTTCCGATTGGTAAGCTATGAAGAAGATACCGATAGCTTTGAGCCTTATCCCGTTTTGGCGAACCCAGAACTCTTTCCACCATATTTATTTCCAGAATTAAGCGACCCTGCTTATGATCCTTCTAGTTATGAGCCAAACTATAGCGGAACCAAAATTTTATGCTGTGATCCATTACCTAACAATCAAGGACTTGTACAGTCCAATGAACTTCCCGATGGAGAAAATAATCCCCAAGCCTTACCCGCAAAGGAACAAACAATAAAATCAACTCCTGAAGCGCAGCCATCGTTTCAAACAAAACGACAAACAATTGATACCTATCATGTTTTTCCAAACCCTACGCAACATTTTTTAAATATTGAATTAGCTATTACGGAGGGAGATTTTTACCAAATCGAAATAATTGACCTTACTGGAAAAGTAATACGAAATATTGATAAAATAATTGATATTCCCGGTAACTACAGGGAAACACTTGACCTATCCGATTTTCACCAAGGAATATATTTTTGTAAGATTCGTTCTGCCACAAAAACAACGTCCATTAAAGTTCTAAAACGATAAATAGTTTTAAAAATGATGAAAAAAAGTTGGAGCGAAAAGCAATAAACGCTCCAACTTTTGTATTTTTAAAACAAAAAACTAGTGAAGCTACTAAAACTAATCCTCTTTTTTCACTGCTCAGCCGTGTTACTAACTCCCCCTGCCTCCGCACAACAAAATGAAAGCCTTCCAGACAGCACAAACTTGGTTTTACAAGGCAATCAATTGTTTCAGCAAGCAGATTTTTACCAATTGTCCCCCGACAGTAATATTGCAATTATTAAAAGTGCTATTCCTTTTTTTGAAAAAGCAAAAGATTGGAAATCTGTGATTAATTGCTACAATAATCTTAGCGGATATTTCTATGATAAAAATGATTTTGATCATGCGGAACAAATGGCCCGGACCGCACGAGATTTATCGGAATCCAAAGGACTAACCGCAAGCAAGAACTATCTAGATGCACTTTCCAATTTAGCCGTTTTTTTAGATATCAGAGGTTTTCGAGAAGAAGCAATTCTTGAATATCAAAAGATCATCGCAAATGACAAAAAATTAAACACGCCAAAAATAGATCTTGCTACAAGTTATCAAAACATGGCAAGTGCCTACAAAGAAATAGGAGATTACGATGAAGCCATTGAGGCACTCAATAATGTGCTAAGAATTAGGAAAAGCCTTCCTGCAAAAACGATGATCAGTCCCAATACCAACCAAGCAGATATCGCAGGCAGCTATTTCGAATTGGCTGATTGCTATCAACGTAAAAAAGATAATCCCAAAGCGATTCAATTCTTCAACAAAAGTATCGAATCTCTTTCTACGCTTGAGGATGACAATAAATATCACAACCAAATTCGATACAATTGTTTCTACAAACTTTCAGAAATATATCTCACACAAAATCAAACAGAAAAAGCGGAATATTATGTCTTAAAAGCGATTTCGATTAAAGAAAAAAACAAGGTTTATGATGCTTGTTTCAGCTACTTGATCTTAGCAAAACTAAATCTACGCGCTGCCAAAAAAACCGAAGCCCTGCTCTTTTTTGACCAAGCGATTGCTGCCGCTCAAGCGGAAGCAGATGGATTTGTGCATTATCCTAAACTCACCACTTGCTATCTTGAAAAAGGAAAAGCCTTAATTGAATTATCAGCGTTTGACCAAGCCTTAGCCGTTTTCCAAAAAGGGTTGCAAATTACTTCCTTGAATTTCAAAGAAAAGGATTACCGCATCAACCCTCCTTTAGATCAAATTATACAAAAGCTAAATGCACTTGATTTGATTACCGGAAAGGCAATCGCATTTGCTAAAAAACATGAAAAAGAAAAACCCGATGAGGAAAGTTTGAATCATGCTTATGATCAATACCTATTGGCTTTACAGCTCATTCAAGCCATTCGACAAAGCTACAATACAGATGAGGCTAAGTTTACCCTAGCAGAAAAATCAAACCTAATTTATGAAGAAGCTATTGCCGTTTGTTTTTCCATCTACCAGCAGACAGGAACGCTTAAGTATCTACAACAAGCTTTTCTTTTTGCAGAAAGCAATAAAGGAGTGAGCTTATTAGAAGCGATGAATGAAACGGCAGCCATTCGTTTGGCTGGACTGCCCGATACTACGATTAATTTAGAACGTTCGTTGAGCATCAAGCTAAAATACGAAGAAAAAGAACTGGCGAAAACCATCGGCGCAACAGACGAAAAAGCGCAAGATAGAATACAAGCATTAGAAACAAAACGATTTGCCTTAAAGGAAGCATATAAAAATTTAATCGCCAAAATTGAAAAAGAATTTCCCAAATATTATCAACTAAAACATAGCAATACGACCCAATCGGTAAAAAGCATTCAACAACAACTCTTAGATGATAAAACAGCACTGATTGAATATTTTGTAGGAACAAAAAACAGCTATTGTTTTGTCATTACAAAGCAAACCATTCAGTTAGTTAAAATTGAAAAAACGGCTACTTTCATGGCACAGATTAAAGCCTTAAAGCAAATCCTCAGCACCCCACCGAAGAGTAAAGACTTTGTCGCAGAATTTGAAAAATTCACTAAAAATGCCTTTGACCTTTATCAATTGATCTTGCAAGAACCCCTACAAAATATTCCACCACAAATAAAAAATTTGATCCTCATTCCTGATGGGGCAATTGGACTTATTCCCTTTGAAGTACTACTGACGAAAGCCGCAAAAGCGGATAAGGTAAATTTTCAGCTGGAGCATCTTTCTTACTTACTCGAACAATTTAGTATTAGTTATAGTTATTCGGCTACGTTGAGAATGAGCGAGCAGCAGCAACAATTAAACTTAAACCAAAAGGACGATTTTATTGCTTTTGCACCTTCCTTTAACGATGAAAATGGAATTGCAAAACAAACTCGCTCCCGCTCAGCATTGTATAATCTAAAATGCGCTTCGAAAGAAATCCAGCACATTCATAATTATTTTGAAGGAAAAGTAATTAGCGGAAAAGAAGCTACTAAATTGACCTTTATGAAACAGGCCGCTAAATATCCTATCCTCCACTTAGCGACCCATGCCTTCGTCAACGAAGACAATACAATGCTCCATGAAATTCATTTTTCAGATGGATATCTTACCCCTTTTGATATTTATAATTTAAAATTAAAAGCACAGCTTATAGTACTTAGTGCTTGCAATACTGGAACGGGAAAAATAATACTCGGAGAAGGCCTAATGAGCCTTGCTCGTAGTTTTATGCAAAGCGGAGCTAGAAGTACCCTGATGAGTCTATGGGCAGTAGATGATTGTGCTACCTCGGAAATAATGACTTCCTTTTATCAAGCATTGCGTAAAGGACGCCCAAAACACATCGCTCTCCAAAATGCCAAGCTCGATTACATCCAAAATGCTTCAGATCAGGCTAAAGCACATCCTTTTTATTGGTCTGCCTTTGTTCAAATTGGTAATTCCAATCCTCTGACTTTCGAAACAGCAAGCAAGTTCCCCTACTTCATTTTCGTAGGCATCACTTTTTTACTACTTTTGTATTGGCAAAAAAACAAGAAAAAATAGTACTACGAGTTTTCAGATATACTGCTCTCAATTTTTCAACTTCGCATCAACTCCATCAATTGAAGCGATTAAAAAAATTCACGCACCACCCACCACTTCAAAATTCCGTACCCTTTCCGCCTGCAATACCTCCATCCCCCACAAGCCAATAATTGTCAATAAGCTCAAGCCCAGCAACGCTTTGCGCAAAGGACTTATTCCAAACTCAAATTCTACCACGTGCGTTCCCGCGCTAATCGGCACCGCCATAAAGCAAGGACTCATTTGTACCCAGTCGACGACTTCTCCATCGACTTTCGCAATCCAATCGGGGTGCGCATTCACTTTTAGCGTTGCCCATAGCAAGCTGTCTTTTTCGTTGGGACTGACTTTTAGCGTTGCTTGGTAATAGCCATCCTCCATTTGCGCTGCGAGAACTTGACCATAGCTTGAGGATGCAGTCGTATCAAGTTCTTGAGACAAATATTTCCCAACGGCTTCCCCAACGTGGCTTTCAATTTTTTCTTGCGTTTTTGTATTTTCTAAGGTAAAAGCTTTGGCAGCAACGCGCTTATCCTCTTGTTCTAATTCGATAAACTTGGTAAAGCCCTTTGCTTCAAAATAAGACCTTGGTCGATCCTCTGCGATAACGATGTGTTCTTTATGGTCGAGCAATTCGGGAGTGTGCATCCAATTTAAAACTAAGGTCCGCGCGGCTTGGTTGTGGGAGAAACAAACGGTATTCGCATGCGTAATGTCGAAGTAGCTATTTTGGGCGGTGGTTTGATAGATTTCGTATTGTCTATTTTTAAAAATAGAGGTCCCGATTCCTTTGCGATCCTGTTTCGTTTTATCTAATAAGTACGGTAGACCAAATAAATTATAGTGACAGGAAAGCGTATCTTTCATGTGCTTCAGATAGAACAAACCTAAGTTCGTATGGCTGCTTGCCGCAAAGAATTTGGAAGCAGGTTTGTCTGCGAGTAAGGCGGGCAAGTGCGATTCAAAATGAGATTTTACGCCCGCCATATGTAGGCGACCGTGGGCTTGGGTTTTCAAAAAAGAGAGCGCTTCTTTATAGCCTGGATTTCTATTGGATGCCGCACCAATTAGATTATATACTTTTGCTTTTTTGGTAAATAAATCCTGCTGGCGATATCCTAAGTAAACTACGAGTACAAGGATCACTACTTGTGCGGTATATTTTAAAAACTGAATTTCGGGAATTGCCGTCCTTGAAGATTGCCCTGCGTAGGCAATGAATTTTCCTAGGCCAAAGGAAACGGTTAAGATAGCGATGAAGTGCCAAAGCGGTAATAAACGCAACACCAAAACGCTATTGTAAACGGGCGTATATTTCAAAAAAGGAAAAGTCTGCGCACCACTAATGAGTACAATAGATAAGATAAAGTTGAGGCCTAAAAAAAGAAGTAACCGTCGCTCCGTTACTACTGCTATCGCTGACTTATTTTTTAAATAACAAAACCCACCAATCCATAAAGCCAATACAATACAAACCGTAAGAACAGGAAAATTATTTTGATCAAAAATCTCGCCCTTAAAAAATTTTGTAAATGCGGCACTTAAACCAATCCCAAAATGTTTCTCTTGGTCTACCGTAGAAAAGCCATCTACATAATCTTCGTACAGCAGATTAGGTACAAGAATCACCGCCGCAATACAAAATACGCCAATAAATATTTTCGCTAAATAAATAGCATCGTTTCGTTTTTGCGTAAGTTTCCATTCCGAAATTAAAAACAAGCTGGCAATCGCCAAGCAAGCTACGATTCCCATTACCGTATGTGTTAAAAATAAAACACCCAGTAAGGTAACGGGAAGAAATAGTTTTCGTTCCCCAAAAAAACTTTTATACGCATAACCGACGGCGATAGGCGTCAGAACCAAACCCCAAAGATGAGAATATTGTCCCCAACGAAACAAGGTATTTAGTTCAAAACCAAATCCTCTCCAACTACTAACGCTATAACAGATCAACGCCGCAAGCAAACACATAACTTTCGTAAAGCCCATCCAACGCATTCCTTGATACATCGTAAAAGGAAGTAATACGATGAGTAGGAGTACAATCAGTTTGTATAAAAAAACTGGATCGGCAAACGGAAAAGCGAGATAGATCAATGCGGTACACAGATGGGGCAAAGGTTGATAGTAAAAAAACAAAGCTTGTCCCATACTATAATCGCCAAACCAAAATCGAAAATTACCCGCGCTTATCATTTCTGAAATCCGCACAGTGTACGCAAAGTTAGAAGTGTTATCATCTCCGTAAAGGAAACCTTCGCCTAAAATTGGCGATAACAAATAAAGATTACTCAAAGTAAAAAGGACTAAGCAGCTTGGTACCCAATTGTTTTTAAGATAGCGACGGATTTGATCTTTGCGTTCCATAAGAAGAGTTGATTTTGCGCTTTGAAAAACATGAAATGAATCCTACATCTTGCAGGTTCATTCCATGATGTAACTACTGTTGATTAGCTATTTATTAAACTATTTATGCTACTATTTGCTAAGTACTAAGACAAAATTAGATTGCCATTAAATTGTGTTAGATTTTGATCAGCATCGAGGCACGAAAACCGCCCTAAGCCTTTGCTTAGGAAGGCTTTGAGTAACGAAAAGACTGGTCAAAAGATGATGCAAGTTAATAAGTGATTTAATTTGTCTTAGTACTTAAGTACTAAGACAAAATTAAATTGCCATTTACATTAGCATTAAACACAGTACGAAAAATGCCTTTAAGACGATCCATCTTAAAGGCATGTTTATTTTGCA
>CALFBG010000214.1 GCA_937951685.1 uncultured Saprospiraceae bacterium
CTATCGCAGCCAAAAAAGTTTGGAATGGTATCAAAGCTAATCCCAGCAGTCGCTGGATCACAAGTTGTAGCAAACTGAGTACTTCCACTACTCGGTAGCAGTATGGTATTCGTCACTACGATACTATCACAATTATACTGATTGGTTTGTTGATCAACATTTATTCCGACTAAGCTAGGATCGCAAGTAAAAAGCGGTGGAAGAAAAGTAGTATCGCTGAGATACAAATCTATCCGATCAATGCGGTAGTCAATGCAGCCAAATATATCGACGATCGGAACGACAAATGTTCCTGTATCCAATGGATTACACGAGCCCGTAAAAGTATAACTCGTATCAATTGGACGAATGGACAAATTGGTAATAATGATGCTGTCGCAACTACGGAAACTAGTAAGGGTATCTTGAAAAATACCGTCTGCCAATTGGTAAGCGCCAGCTAGGAATAAGCTATCTCCGGTACAAATACTCGTGTTTACATTCGTCGTGACGGAGTTGTATACAATCAGCTCAAAATCTTTGGTGGAGCTACAAAAATTACCGTTAGTGACGGTCACCGAATAATTGCCTTGATTTTTGAGGTAAATACTTTGCGAAGTATCTCCCGTAGACCAAAGGAAATCGTCACCAGCATTTCCGGCATCAATCAAAATAGAATCGCCCGCACAAATGGAATACTGATCCTCCAAGTTAAGGATGGGAAGTGCAAAAACGTCAATGTTGATGGTGTCGGATTGTGCACAGAGATAGCCGTCGGTAACGGTTACCTGAAAACTAGTAGACGCGTCGATGATATCATTACGGACGGGCAAGAGAATACCATCGTTCCATTGATAAGTACAGCAAGTGGAGCAATTTGGACTCGTCGCGTCGAGCAATAAAGTATCGGTTCGACAAATAGTCGTATCGTTGGGAAGTGAAAAAGCATCTTGACAGTCAAGTTTGATGAGCCAATTGTCATTTTGACCAACGTTAGCTTCCGTTTTATCGCCACTAATTCCCGAAGCGGAAAAACCACCCAATACGATGCTGCCATCACTGAGTCCCAGCCCTACTTCTAAGTTATCATTTTCAAGACCACCAAAAGTTTTGTCTTTAAGCAGGTCGCCTTGTTCATCAATGTGTACAAACCAATAATCTGAGAAACCGACCTGGTCTTCACTTTTTTCGCCACTAGCATTGGAGCGAGAAAGTCCACTTAGCAAATAACTATCGTGCGCGGCATTTTTAGTAATACTAAAAAATTGATCTCTACCAGATCCACCGTAAGTACGATCCCATAATTTATTACCAGAAAAATCTACTTTGAGTAACCAATAGTCTCGTTCTCCACGAGAAGCCGTCGATTTTTGACCGCTGATGTCAGAGAAAGAATAGCCACCGAGCAAGAAACCACCATCCGTAGAAACTACCATGTCGTACAAGCGATCCTCTTGATCTCCACCAAAGGTTTGATCCCATTGAATGATTCCCATCGGGTCGAGTTTTACAATCCAGTAGTCAAAACCACCTTCAGAATTGGAAGTTTTGTCGCCACTGATATCCGAGGCCGAAAAACCACCGAGTAGATAACCATCGTCTGTAGTTTGGATAATTTTATAAAGTCGATCTGCTTCGTTTCCACCAATGGTTCTTTCCCATTCTAAGCCTCCGGTCGCATCCATTTTGATGACCCAGTAATCGTAATCGCCTTTTGAATTTTCGGATTTGTCTCCACTCATGTCAGAGTTGGAGTAACCACCAACGATATAACCGCCATCTGTCGTTTCTAGAATCGTAAAAGGACGATCTTCCCCATCGGCACTAAAAGTTTTTTCCCACTCTAAAACACCATCTGAGTCGGCTTTGACAACCCAATAATCGTAGCAAGTAATACATCCTCCAAAAGAAGCTTCCGTTTTGTCGCCGCTGATACTCGAAGAAGAATAGCCCGTCATAATATAACCGCCATCACTCGTTTCTTGGAGCGACCGACCGTTGTCAATGATGTCTCCACCGTAACTCGCATCCCAGATTTTGGTACCGTCGGGCGCTATTTTTACCAACCAAAAATCACTAAATCCATTGGAGGTTTGCGAGACATCGCCAGAAGCCGTGGAAGACTGCGTACCTAAAAAGACAATGCTTCCGTCGCTGTGCTCAATCATATCGTGTAAGGCATCAAAACCATCGCCACCGTAGGCATTATCCCAGGCTTTTACCGTTTGGGCATAGCTTGTACCAATCGCTACGGAGAAGATAAGGCAGCAACAAAAGATACGGTGTAAACCGGATAAAAATGCGGTATAAAAAATTAGTGAATTTTTTAGTTTCATGGGATTTAGCAGTAATTTTTAGTAGGGGAGGACAAACTGCGGCTGAGCACTTACAGTTGCTAACTGTAGCAAATGGATTTAATTTATATTAGTACTTAATACGATATAACAAAGTTATAAAGATTTTGCTACATTTTAGGGAAGTTGTGCAAAATCAATGTCTTTTTAACGTTGTGTAGCTGCGTTTTCATTTGGAACGTAAGCGAGCCAATGATAGGTAATATTGCTATTCCCTTGAATCGTAACCACACTTCAAGATAAATAAAATTTAGCCGCGAAGCCAATTTATTAATGAATTGGCTATCATTTGACTAATGAAGTATTATTTGAAGTTGTTTAAAAACTCCAAAAATGTTTACGAATTGATCTTTTTGTCCAACTTTTCAGCTTTTTCATCCTCCGTAGCGCTGCTACGAACTCCTAAAAGAGCTTCAATTTGAACAAAAATCTCTGCTTCTCAACTGCTTTTAGAATTATTAAACAACTTCTTTATTAAACAATGTACTAAGGCTTAACCGCCTGAATAAAGCTGTAAAACCAAAGATTTTTCTCTAGGGCTTGATATTGTAAAATCGAACCATCTTGATTGTCTTGTTGCACTTGGGTTCGCATTCTGAATAATCGCATCAATTTGCCAAACAAACGCCAATTTTTAGAGTTGTTGTGTAGATTTCGCAGGGAAGTTCTCGTATTGGCAGTGACATCTTTAATCACAATGTCTTGAAAGCCGGCCCGTTGAGCGTGTTGTAAATGTTCGGCTTCGGTATCAATATCTTTAATTGCCCAAGTTTTTAACCAAGCAAGGAGGAGCTGGTCATCTTTCGGAGGTAGAGGGCGTGCTTTTCGAATGTATTCGGCGATGACGAGTCGACCGCCCGGTTTGAGTACGCGGAATGCTTCTTGATAAAAATCGGCTTTTTGATCTGCGTGACAAAGGCTTTCACAAGCCCAAACAACGTCGAAGCTTTCGTTTTCAAATGGTGTTTGACAAAAATCGGCGAGGACAAAGCTCGTCTGAGCCGTAAGTTGTAAGGTTTTTGCTTGTTTTTGACAAGCTTCGATTTGCGAAGCAACGGGCGTAATACCGGTAGGAACTGCTTGTTTATTTTTTACCAACCAAAAGCAACTACCACCTTTTCCACATCCTGCGTCGAGCACCCTGTCTCCCGCTTTTACTTTTGCCAATTCGGCGAGGACTTTATTGGTATTCTGTAAGGCATCAACGTGGGAAGAAGCTTGTTCGTCATAATAACCAAAATGCACCGCTGGATTTTCGGAGTTGTCCCAAGCAACGCGGTAATCAAACTGCGTCTGATCATAATAGTCAATGATGTCTTTAAACTTTTTTTGGTCGATTGCCATAAGGTATCTCTTTGAATGAAGCGCCGAAGATACAGTTTTCTGACCAAAATTCGTTTTTAATACTCGCCAAAGTATCGGCGCAAAAACCATTCTAGGGTTAATAAACCAATCAATAAAAAGCAAATCCATTTGAGATTAATGACGGATCTGGTTTTAGAAGTTTGGTACTGAATGGGTTTTACGGTGCCTTTATCTTTTAGGAGTTGGGCAATTTGTGTGGCTTGACTAGGATAAACTAACTGTCCGCCATACTTTTCGCTTAGTAATTTGAGCAAACTGTGATTCGCCGTTGTCTCGTAGCGTTCGAGCTGAATGGGTTGGATACTAAATTGTCCTTTGTAGTTAAGTGCTTTGCCATTGGTCATGACGGAAGCTTTGTAGTTGTAATTTCCAACGGGTAAGATGCCGGCATTTAAGCTGTAAGCTTTCGTCGTTTTGTTGAAGGTGAAGTTATAGTTTTTCCCTTCGCTATTACTGACTACGATGCTCGCTTCGGGTTCGTTGATCAGTTCATAACTATCGTTATACAATTCTGCGTCAAAGTAAATCTGTTCATTTTCGTTGAAAATATTTTTACTGATGCTGACCCTAAATTTCCGTTTGTCTTCTTTCAGGGTCAAGTACTGAATCGTTTTGCTCATCAATTCGTCAAAAATCGCATGATTTTGATGCTGCAAGAAATCAAAAAGCCGCCATTTCCAAATTCCTTCTGCGCAAAGTATCCCTACTTTAATATTGTCTTGCTCTCCGAAAACAAGGAGCGGTTTATCCGTATCAATTTTACCAATTCGTTGGTAAAGCAATACATCGGTGTTGGCCGTAGCGGTAAATTCCCCAAAAGAAGATAGTAAGGGAGGGAAACGCGGCAATTCTTTCGTTACCCGATCATCGAGGGTAAATAGGTTAAAATCTGGGGCCGTTTTGGCTTGGACATCGTCCGTATTATTTCCCCTTACTTGCAATTTCACCAAAGCCTGTAGCGTATTTGCTTTCGCGTAATCCGTCTTCGTTCCTAAAATAAATAAATGCGGTATTTTTTGATCTTTAATTTTCTTAAAAATCCCACTAGCGTCGTATTTAGTGCTAGGTAACTGATGCAAAATTACAAAGTCGTACGCGGCAAAATTAATCGTAGGATCATTAGCGTAAGCCGTCGTTACCTGATAATTTTTATTATTCGCAATAGATTGTTTAATGGCGGTAATATCTGGGTGTGGTGCGTGTGCTAGGATTAAGATTTTTTGCCGTGCATCCAAAACATCAATAAAGATTTCTTTGCTATTATTAAGGGTAGTGACTTCGTTGCCTACTTTGCTCAAGTTGATTTTGTATCGCTGCACGCCACTTTGATTGGCTTCCAAGACAATTTCTTTCGTCGTAAAGAAATTATTTTTATCAATCTTGATCGGCATTTGTTGCAAGCTCTGACTTTGGCTTCCGTTGACTTTCGATACTTTTAACATTGAGGTATTCCCCGTACAGTTTTGTGCGGCGATATCCACTTGAATACTAAATTTATCGCCGAGGTAAGCAATTTTGTTGTAGTAAACCCTTTTGATCAATAAATCAACCTGTGGCGTCGTATCTCCCAGTGCAATGGTGTAAATCGGCGCCGCTAATTTGGCTCCTGCGTAGATTGGATTGCTACCTTCGTTGTAGATTCCGTCCGTCGCTACAATGATGGCACCCAAATTTTGATTGCTGTATAAATCGTAGACATTGGTCAATAATTTAGAAATATTACTGACCTTATCGGTAAATTCAAAATCTACCCCTTCTCGCACCTCATTGCCAAAAGCATAAAGTTTGAGCTCATAATCTTCCGCTAAACTTTGCTGTAATTGCTGAAAGTTGTTTTTATACTGCGTTAAATCTGCTTCGCCCATTTCCGAGGCGATGGATTCCGATTGATCTTGCGCTAGTACAACGACGGGTTTTTTGACTTCCGTAACAAATGACTTTAACAAAGGTGCCAGTAAGAGAATGCTAAGGAAACTAACGGTCAGGAAACGAATAAATCCGAGTGCCCAAATTAAGCTCTTATGTTGCGTTTTGAAACGTTGATCTCGGTAGTATAAAACAACAGCGTAAATGATTCCTAGCAAACCACAAAAGAGGAGATACCAGGCAGGATATTGAAAACTTATATTTTCCAAAGTTTGATTTTTTGATTTTTAGCGAAAGCTTATGTACAACGATTAAGTATTGGACAAATTTATAACCCTTTCTTTAGTATTCCTATTGTCCTTCGTTCCTTATTCTTATTCACGTAAAATTTGACTACTTAGTTGCGAAAACTGGAGCTAATTTTCATTTTGCAGCTTTTTGTTTAAATACCGTTTAAAGATACGCGAAACCGCAAAATAATAAAACAATGGCTAGAATTGCTATTTATCAGATAAGTTAGTTTAAAAAAAAGTATAATGTGTGTTTCGTCAGTAGCTCAGTGGATTCTTAGCCTCAATTGTCGAGCAGGACATTTATTTTAAAAGAAGAACCCAGCATAATTTACATTTAAGTACCAATACAAATTATTTTACTTATTAACTTGCCTCATCTTTTGAACAGTTTTTTCGTTACTCAAAGCCTTCCTAAGCAAAGGCTTAGGGCGGTTTTCGTGCCTCAATACTGATCAAAATCTAACACAATTTAATGGCAAATTAATTTTGTCTTAGTACTTAGTTGCGTATTTTGCAATCCTTTATCTACTTTTTGCGTTAAAGCAAGGGAGATTAAATTACTGGTACGTCGGTCGTTAAAAACAAACGATTTGTTTTGCCGACGAGCATAAAATAGAGCATTTTAAAATGAAGAAATTATTATTTACCCTGACTTTGATGATATTCTTAGGCGTACAAATGCAAGCGGCCTATATTTTGATTCCGATGGATCCCGAACAGAAAAATCATCTTAAAGCTTACGGCGTCACGTACTGGGTCTTGAATAGTGGGGAAGAAGCTTGGTGGTTACTCAACTACCGAGGTGGAAGTTTTGCTTTTCAGCACAATGCTCTTTTTGAAAAGGAATGCCAAACGAGAGGCGTAAGCTATGAAGTCATTCCTAACGCACAATACCAAAAAATTCGACTCGATATTTCCGATAAGGAAAAAAACCAAGAAGCCATCAAATTGGAAGTTCCCCCAAAAATTGCGGTTTATACCCCAGAATTCAATACCCGAGGTGAAAAAATCCAGCCTTGGGATGATGCGGTTACACTGGTTTTAACCTACGCAGAAATTCCTTACGAAACGATTTACGATAAAGAGGTCATTAATAAGAAATTAGCAGAATACGACTGGTTGCACTTGCACCACGAAGATTTTACGGGGCAATATGGACGTTTCTAT
>CALFBG010000215.1 GCA_937951685.1 uncultured Saprospiraceae bacterium
CGTACCCTGCTGGCGTCTACTTCATTCAATTGAAAGATCAAGATAGTCAGTATATCCAAAAAGTGATTAAGCACTAAATCGAAGTTCTTTTGACGGTTACTAGTATAAAAAAATGAAGCATAGCCTCCATGCTATGCTTCATTTTTTTGGGTTTGTTGCTGAAATAAAAACGGCTCTACGTTTATTGCAATTGAAGATGATTAGGCATTGCTTATTCTTTATTCTTTCATTCGGATAATGCATTCCTCTTCCGTCATTTCTATTTCCAATTCTTTTCTTTGCTTTAGCCAATTGATTAAAACCTTTCCAAAGACATTCTTCCGCCAACCTTTCTCTAACTTTTCGTCAAAGAAGCTCATATCAGTTTTCATTTTCTTAAATTCTGAACGGTGAATGACTAAACCGTGTGCAATATTTTGCTCGTGGCAACGGTATTTCATTAACAACATCAATAACTCAAATAAAGTCTCGTATTTGGGATTATCGTTGTCGTGGCGAACAATTCTTTTTAGCACGGCTAATTCTTCTTCATTCGCTTTATCCTGATATAGTTTATTGAACGCCGACCAGTGCGTTTCTACCGTTTTCCGGGGAATTCTTCGATGGTTGAGCAAGGCCGCTTTACCAGAATTGACGTTTTTAACGATTGAACCGATTAGCTTGCCCGGCAAAATCATTTCTTTTGAATAATTCTTCCGCTTTGCTTCACTTCGGCGCCATTTGTATAGGCGAATCAAAAATACTTGTTCTTGTTCGTTTAAGCCTAAAATCATACTATTGGTAAGGGCTTCTTTATTCGGGTCGGTGTAATAGTATGCTGCCGTTTCCCAGTCTTTCAGCTCCTCAATCACCCATTCCAAGCGATTCTCTGCTTGAAGGCGTGTCTCCAAGCTTTGCCATAATTCTTGCAAATAAAGAACATCATTCAGTGCATACTTCAACTGCTTGGGCTTGATCGGTCTGCCAATCCAGTCCGATACCGTATATCCTTTGCTGATGTAAATCTTTAGTTGCGTTTCTATTAATTTTTGAAAAGATACGGGATATTTAAAGCCAACAAATGCTGCGGCAATCTGGGTATCTACAATATTTTTAGGCAAAATATTATATTGCTTAAAAAGGAGACGATAATCATTTTCTCCCGCGTGGGTAATTTTGAGAATCTTTGGATTTACGATCAAATCTAAAACGGGCTGAATATTCTTAATTTTCAGCGTATCAATCAGGAAATACCCATGATCAGTAGCGACTTGTATCAAACAAATCAAAGTTACAAATCTACGTTCACCGACAAACTCTGTATCGAAGCCCATCCAGCTTACCGCTTTATTCAATTCATAAAAATCAGCCAAAGCGGCCTCGTCTTCAATAAGGGTAAACTCTATCTTATCTATATTCATATCTCGTTTTAGCTGTAAAGAGGTGTCCAGCAGTAATCAGGTAGGACCAAACCTAGCCCCATTCATTAACCGTGACACTTATTCTTAAGTGTGGCAAATTATTGGAAACCAATATATAAAATTATTGCAACTATGCCGTCTTGTTTCAAAAATCATTTATAAGTTCTTAAGCAAAATAACGAATTCTGGTGGCTTAACGCAAGCTAGATCGTAGCCGTTGTTTAAAAGGCTTCGCTAAGAAAAAAGTATAAACCCGTTTGTCGTTGAGCTAAACTCGTGGTTTTATTTAAAGCAACGCCATAGTCAATCCTCAAGTTTACGCGTTGTTTTTTGCTAAATAATACGCGTATCCCGCCACCTGCCACCATCCGCAAGGCACCTAAGTCCAAATCTTCAAATTCCGTGGCAACCGTCGCCCCACTACAAAAGAAAACTACGCCCAAGCGGTGCCAAAACTTCCAAAAAGCAGCGTCCAAATTCCCCCATAAAGGCAGCCGATACTCCGTCTGAAAGCCCAATAATTGTCGATCGCGATAACTTCCTTCAAAGACACCGCGAATAAAACTTTTCCCGCCAACTTTATATAATCCACGGTAAGGAACTTCACCGCTGCCATGCTGTAAAAGCAAGCGTAAAGCCAAGGTTTGATTTTTATAGGTGTGAAAGTAATGTCGGGCATCCAATGACCAAAGTTGATAATTTTGATCTCCTCCAAATCCTTTGCGAAAATACCAATTGTCTAATTGCACGAAAGTGCCACTCAATGGATTATTAATATTTTTTCGACTATCGTAAGAAAGTTTCCACCCTAGTCCCGCGCGTCGACCAATACTTTCGCTGGGAATAATCTCAGCTGACTCATAAATAGTACTATCGCCAAGGGGCTCAAAATCAAGGGCGGATTCGTATTCCATTTGCAAACCAAAGTACCATCGCTTCTTTAAACGCATATTAACCGCCAAGTTCGCAAAGTAAAAGGTATATTTATAAGGCAAAAAATTTAAGCTATCCAGTTGATCTTTTTCTTGATCTAAAGTGTAAATCTTTTCGCCAATCTCATTCCCCGTGCCGTAGTGTCGATCCGTAAAATTAGAAAATTTCAATTCTCCGTCGATAATAAAACGTTCTTGAGGCGTAAATAACTTCCAAGACATGCTCGTAAACAGCTGCCGCTTCGTCGTATAAACGCCTACTAAGCTAATTTTTGACATCCGAGTAGCTTCGTCACCGTGCCCTAAATCAAAAAAATAATCAGCGATTGCGCCAACGGTAAATCCCGTCTCAGGCGTATAGGCTGTTGCGGGGAGAATGACGAAATTTCCGGGTCGACGCAAGGTGCGTAAACTATCCTGTGCGCTGGAAAAAAGAGGAAAAACAAAGAAAGAAAATACAAATAGGAATGGCTTTAAACTAGAAGAAAAATACATCTAATCAGGGTTTAATAATTACTTAATTTTGGCGACGTATGATTCTGAATAGTATTCAGCGGGTGACTACTTAAGAAAAGCAAAATAACGTTGTCAGCACTTTAAAAACATTTATCGCTGCCAAACGATCTGCAAAGCTACTTGATTTTCATAGTTAGCCGTAAATGATTTTAAACGAAAAACACTAAAAACCCATAAGTTAATAATATTACTAATAAGATACTGTTATATTTAGTCTACAAGAGTATATTTAGGCTTTTTTTCTTTCAATCGTAAAACACATCATCATTTCCGTAGTGCAGATTCCTTAACTAAAGATCGTCTTTGGCAACTTAATCTCACTAGAAACGTTATGAGATATATAAAAAATCTAAAATATTATGCCAAAAATCGTTAAACGTATTTTTATCTTCTTATTTGCAATTATTGCTCTAATCATTATAGCTGCAATTGCGATTCCCTATTTTTTCAAAGATGAGATTGTTGCAAAAATTAAAGAGGATATTAATAAAAATGTGAACGCTGAAGTTGACTTTTCGGATGTTGATCTTTCTCTACTACGAAGCTTTCCCAATTTTAACTTCCAACTCAAAGATTTTGAAATTCAAGGAATCGACCAATTCAAAGGTATTATGCTCGTTGGTGCAGAGAACCTTGAGTTTACCCTCGACCTAATGTCTGTCATTAATAAAGATCAACCTATTGCGATTGAATCTATAGCCTTGGTCAAACCCGAAGCTAATATTCTCGTGCTCCGCAACGGTACGGCTAATTATGAAATCCTCAAAGAGGATGGAGAGCCAAATACACCAACTACGAGCGAAACAGCCGCGGGAGAATACAATTTCTTAATTCAACTACAAAAGTACAGCATTACGGGTGGTAAATTTAGTTACATTGATAAGCAAGGGGACCTCGAACTAAAACTTACCGACCTAGACCACGAAGGAAGTGGGGATTTCACGCAAGATGTATTTGACTTAAAAACACAAACCAATATTCGAAGTATTAGTATGACAACGGGCGGAATACGATACCTTAATCGTGTTACCGGAGATTTTGACGTTACACTCGGTGCAGATATTGAAAACAATACTTATACTTTTAAAGACAACGACCTTCGCCTTAATGCGCTACGCTTAATTGCAGATGGCTCCGTACAAGTAGGTTGGGCTGATATCAATATTGATATTAAATTTCAAGCGCCCGAAAATGAGTTTAAAAACTTTTTGTCCTTAGTCCCTAGCGCTTATGCAAAGAATTTTGAAGCAGTAACTGCGAACGGAAAATTAGCCTTTAACGGTTTTGTAAAAGGAAACTATAATGCTACCAAAGGAACAATCCCCGCCTTTAAAGTTAACTTAGACATCGAGAATGGCGATTTTAAATACCCTGACCTTCCCCTCGGTGTAAAAAATATTCAGGCGAAAGCGACCATCAATAGTCCTTCTAGCAATTTGGATAAAATGACCGTCGACATTCCTAACTTTTCTATGCTCCTCGGAGATAATCCTTTTAAAGCAAAACTGAATTTAAAAACGCTACTTTCTGACCCTAACGTAGACGCTGATATTGATGGGGTTCTCAACTTAGCCAATCTAGCAAAAGCTTTTCCAATGGAAGGGGTTAAAACGATGAACGGCGTCATCACCGCCAAACTTTTAGCGAAAGCGAAAATGTCGGACATGGACCGGAAGGACTACGAGAATGTGAATATGCAAGGAAAAGTACAAGTACAAGATTTAGTCTATAGCACTACGGATCTTCCTACCGTTAGAATCGAAGATATGAAAATGGATTTTAATCCTAAAAATGTAACCCTTGACAACTTTACGGGACAATTGGGAAAAAGTGATATCAAAGCAAAGGGAAGCCTCGATAATATTTTAGCTTATTTCTCTCCCGACAAAACGATGAAAGGAACCTTAGTAGTACGTTCTGATTATTTCAATGCTGACGAATGGATGCCAGCGGAAGAAACAAGTACCACTACTCCCGCCGAAGATCCTAACGCACCAGCAGCAACAACGGAAATCTTTGACCGCTTCGACTTTACATTGGATGCCATTGTTAACCAGATTGACTACGATGTGTACGAATTAAAGAACATGACAGCTAAAGGGAATTTTACGCCCAACAAAATTAGCTTCACGCAATTTAAAACTGATTTAGGAAAAAGTGACTTTGCCGCAAATGGTACTATTAATAATGTCTTCAATTATCTTTTTGAAGGGGAAGTACTTACTGGAAAGCTAAACCTGACAGCTAAGTTTATTGACCTCAATGAATTTATGCAACCTGTCCCCGAAGCTTCGCCTACCGCGAAAACCATTGCCAACGAAAATAACTTACAAGCCATTCAAGTTCCTCCAAATATCGACCTTAATCTTTCCACGGATATCCGCAAGATTCGCTACACCAATATTGATCTAGATAATTTGGATGCACAAGTTGGCGTCAAAAATAAAACGGTAAGTATCAAAAATGCAACGGCTAGAGCCCTTGGTGGCGATATTGCCATGACGGGAGATTATAATACGCTTGACGCCACTAAGCCAACTTTTGATATGGACTATCAAGTTAGCAAATTGGATTTTCAAACTGCATTCGAAAAATTGAATACTTTTCAAATGCTCGCTCCGATTGGTAAATACATCGAAGGAAAGTTCAATACTAAAATTAATCTCAAAGGAGTGATTGGAAACGACTTATTGCCAGACCTTAATACGCTGAGCGCGGATGGTTTATTTACCACGATCAATGCTATCATTAGGAATTTAAAACCACTCGAAAAAGTAAGTAGCCTGCTCAATCTTAAAAGTGTAGAAACTATTAAACTTGAGAATACTAAGAACAAATTTAGAATTACTAATGGCGTTGTCGAAATTGATCCTTTCGAATATGCGTACAAAGATATTGATATGAACATTAGCGGAAAGCATGGTTTAAATCAGGAGATGAATTATGACATCATTGCTAGTATTCCAAGAAAAATGTTAGAGCAAAATTCAGTTACTGCTGCCGCCAATCAAGGGATTAACCTCATCAACGCTCAAGCGAAAAAATTTGGTGTTCCATTGGACCTGGGAAATATGATCAACATTAAGCTCAACCTCACGGGTTCCATCACCGCTCCCAAAGTACAGTTAAAAGTACTTGGCTCTAAAGATGGAAAAAGTTCTATCAAGGATGTCGTAAACGATGTAATTGATACGGTCAAAGATAGCGTAAAAACAGTGGTCACCAATACCATCAATACCGCAAAAGATAGCGTAAAAACGGTCGTTAAAGACGAAACGGAAAAATTGAAAAAGAAAGCCGACGCCGAAATAAAAGCTATTATGACTGCCGCCGAAAAACAAGCAAATGCCATTAAAGAAACGGCCAAAAAAACTGCTGCGAAAGCTAAGGCGGAAGGCTACAAACAAGCTGATAAATTAGTTAGCGATGCTGGTGGAAATTTCTTTAAAAAGAAAGCAGCCGAAATTGCAGCGAAAGAATTGAAAAAAGAAACAGATAAAAAAACACAGAAGATTGTAGACGAAGCGGATAAACGAGCTGATCAAATCATGAAAAAGGCAGAGCAAAGAACAGATGCCGTTCGGAAGAAGTATAAACTATAATTTTCTAAAAACGAAGCGAGTCACTTCAAATAACCAGGTCTCAATCTCAAGGCGCTGTAAGGTATTTATCAAAGTACTTTGCAGCGCTTTGACAATACTAAACAAGACTACTTTTTTGTAAGTACTACAACAAATTAATTATCTAAACGCTTATTTTTAAAGTCAACCTAGAATTATTACGCTATGTATCGCCACCTAATCCTCATTTGTCTTTTATCTTTATTCCATACTTCTTGTACCTCCCAAAAGGAAAAATCTGCTACTACTACCCTTTCCGAACCCAGCCTCAAAGCTATGATTGGTCAAATGGTGATGATTGGGTTCCGAGGAATGGAAATTGATAGTGTTAGCCCTAAAATTATTACGCAAATAGAAAAAGGTTTAGTGGGTGGAATTATTCTTTTTGATTATGATTTGGTAAAAAAATCTCGCCGCAGAAATATTGAGTCTCCAGCACAAGTCAAAAAATTAATTGCAGATTTGCAGCAAAAATCTAAGACTCCGCTTTGGGTAGCCGTTGATCAGGAAGGAGGAAAAGTGAACCGACTCAAAGCCAAATACGGTTTTCCCCGCATTGCCTCCGCTAAGTATTTAGGACAATTAGACAATTTAGACTCCACTAAATACCACGCGCTACTTAACGCACATAATCTTCAGCAAGTAGGCTTCAATTTAAATTTTGCGCCCGTCGTAGATCTCGATCTCAATCCTAAAAACCCTGTCATTGGAAAATACGAAAGAAGTTATTCCGACCAATCCGCCACCGTCATCAAGCACGCGCAAGCATGGATTCGGATACACGATTCCTTGGGGGTTTTATCTACTTTAAAACACTTTCCCGGACATGGTAGTTCCGACGCTGATTCTCACGAAGGATTTACCGATATTTCAGCATACTGGCAAGCCGAAGAACTCCAACCGTTCAAAGTGCTTAGTCAACGAGAGCCTCAAATCGGTATCATGACAGCGCACGTTTTTAATCGTCAACTCGATTCCATCTTTCCCGCTACTTTATCTAAAAAAGTGATTCACACCATCTTACGCGACAACTGGAATTTTCAAGGTTTAATTTTTTCGGATGATCTGCAAATGAAAGCGGTCAATAAGCTGTATGATTTTAAAACAATCGTTAAAAATTCGATTCTTGCCGGCGTAGATGTTTTGGTTTTTGGTAATAATTTAGAATACCAAGAAACGCTTCCTGAGGAAGTCGTAAATTTGGTCTACCAGCTCGTAAGCGATGGAGAAATCCGTAAAGAAAGGATTCAGGACTCGTACAATAGAATTATCAAAGCCAAAGCAGATTTAAAAAAATAAAGGAAAGACAACTTGAATGCTTGAGCAAAACAACAAGCTTATGGAACCACAAATTTGTGTCATCTGCGAAAGGGAATTGGGCGATAAAAACATCTCGAAACACCATCTCATTCCCAAGTCTAAAGGTGGAAGTAAATCCGAGACGATTCTCATTCACAATATTTGTCACCAAAAAATTCATTCCACCTTTTCGGAGAAAGAATTAAAGGATACTTATCACACGGTAGAAATCTTAAAACAAAGCGAAGAGATCAAAAAGTTCATCCACTGGGTTGCAAATAAAGATAGCAGTTTCTACCAAAGAAATCGCAGGAGAAAAAGAAAGTAAAGTAAATATCCTTAGTGCTACTCAGACAGCCGCGAATAGTCCTCTTGCAAAACCACGAGCAAGAGGCGCTTTCCTCCCACGAAGAACGCTATCACAAACTATTCTGCTACCGCTTAGAAATCTTATTGTTGCTAATCGTCCGTTGCCGCGAGCACTTGAATCTTCCTTCTTCAAAATCTCTGCGCTTGCTATGCTTCGTTTTTCGACCTTGCACCCTAGCGCGCCACATTCTAAAACTAGAAGCTTTCATTTC
>CALFBG010000216.1 GCA_937951685.1 uncultured Saprospiraceae bacterium
AAATTACTTAACATTTTGAACCTGTCTTTTTATCCTACTCTTCGTCTTGTCCTCGTTATGATAGCTAAGGCTATCAAACTCCGGGCATTCCTCGATTAGCATAAAAATCCAAAGCTCAAAATATCAATAAACTTAAATTACTGTGTATTTAGTTTAACCCTTAAAAATTTAAATCATGAATTTAGAAAAATTTAAGAAGAACGCAGTAGCCTTAGAGGATCAGAAGAGCCTAACTGGTGGTAATGATTTATTGGATTTAATTCAAGTAATGTGGGATTTAACGCCCGACAACGGTGGAAGTCATTGGGATAATCAAGGTGGCGGCGTCTGGGACGGTTTCACCTGGACTTGGTAAATAAATAGTATCGGTATTACCCCCAATACCTACTCTTTGAGCATCGCTCAAATTCAACTAATACGGAGAACATCTTGAGTTCTCCGTATTAAAATGCTTCACCACTTTTCCGCGCTTCCTAGCGTGATGCATCTCATCAAGAGATTTGCCCTCAAACCAAGCGAAATCACTCCATTTCTTCTTTCCGCAGTTCTCATCTACGCCAAATCAAATTTCAAGCTTATCCTTAATTTCAAGTCTTTCCACTTGTACAACATTTAGGAAGCAAAGCTATCCTGTGCTCATTCCAAGCACTTCTTTAATATTATCAAAAAAAATCATATCTTCGCGTTCTATTTGTAATTTAGTTGCACTATGAACTTTTTTACAAAAAAGCTGTTATACCAACTTTAGATAGCTTAAAAGCAGATGATCAACAAATTTCCAATCATAGATTTCCCGAAGGGTTCGCTTCTTCCTTGGCTTGGTAAAACGGGCAAGATGCTGAGTCTATATATGCGATGCTTCTTTTCCAGTCATGGTTTTGATATTACTAGAGAGCAATTTATTTTGTTGGCTCATTTGTACCACAAAGATGGCATGATGCAGAAAGATCTTGCTTTCATTACCGAAAGAAATAAAGGTTCTTTGGCTCGATTGGTCAATACTACTGAAAAAAAGAACTGGGTTGCCAGAATTCCTTCTACCGAAGATAAACGGGTCAATCAAATTTATTTAACGACGCAAGGACGTGCTATTTTTGAAAAGTTGAAACCAATTCTCGCAAAATGTGAGCAAGAAGTGCAAAAAGGCTTAACCCCGCAAGAAATCGAAATGACAATTTCCGTTTTAGAAAAAATACAAAAGAATATTTCAAAATAAAACAATACAAAATAGTTGCACCTGCAATTATTATCCAATTTTCCATTATGAGACAAATCATTATTAGTGCAATCGGACTAGCCATTATCGCAGCTGGCTTTTTTGGGATGAAAAAAATGGCAGGAACGGAGAAACCGGTTCGTCCCAAGGAAGTACGTGCTATTCCCACGGTATTTACCCAAATCGTTAAAAATGGTAGTACGCCGGTGACCGTAACCGCTAGTGGTAATCTCGCGGCGCGCGATCGGATCGAAATTTTCTCCGAAGTACAGGGTATTTTTGACGAAAGTGCAAATGCTTTCAAGCCCGGTGTTTATTATAAAAAAGGTAGCGTATTATTGCGACTCAACAGTGATGAATTTCGAGCTAATTTACGCTCCCAAAAGAGTAATTTATACAACCAAATCGTCGCACTCCTCCCCGACCTAAGGTTTGATTATCCCGATGCTTTTCAACGTTGGAAAGATTATGTCAACGATTTTAGCGTAGAGCAAATTTTAAAGCCCCTTCCCGAAACAAATTCCGAAAAAGAAAAACTCTTTATCGCTGGAAGAAATATCAATACTACTTGGTATAATGTGAAAAACATCGAAGAACGGCTTAGTAAATATGCTATCTATGCACCTTTTAATGGTGTCTTAACCCAAGCTAATGTTGATAAAGGTGCCTTGGTTCGTCCGGGTCAAAAACTCGGTGAGTTTATCAATCCAAACATCTACGAATTGGAAGTTGCCGTTAATTCGAGCTACGCGGATTTATTGAAAGTTGGCAATGCGGTAAAGCTCAATAATATCGAACGAACGAAAACTTGGACCGGAACCGTCAATCGGATTAATAGTTTAATTGACCCGAATACACAAACGATTCAAGCTTTTATTCGGGTTGGTGGCAAAGGCTTACGAGAAGGGATGTACCTCGAAGCGGATCTAACGGCCAAAAATGAAGCAAATACCTTTGAAATTTCTCGAAAATTACTCACCGACAACAGCAAAGTGTTTGTCTTACGAGATTCGGTTTTGGCACTAGAAGAAATTGAAGCGGTACATTTTACGGAAAAAACTGCGGTGATTCGAGGTCTCCCCGATGGCACTGAAATTTTGAAAAAAACACTCCCCGGAGCCTATAGCGGTATGGCAGTAAAACGCTTTAAAGAAAAGAAGTAAGCAGGAACCATGCATCGTCAACTGAGCTTACATTTCCTGCAAAAACTTCTTAAAGTTAAATTTAATTATGAAACAGTTTCTTTCCTTTTTTATAAAATATCCCGTTGCGGTTAACGTAATTATGCTTTCCGTAGCCATTTTTGGTTACCTCGGTTTGCAAGAAACGAAGTCGTCCTTTTTTCCGCTCGACGATTCCAAATTGATCTTTATCAATATTGCTTATCCGGGCGCTTCTCCGGCGGAGATTGAGGAAGGCGTCGTCCTCAAAATTGAAGATAACCTGCGCGGACTCGTGGACATTGATCGTGTAACCTCTGCCTCGCAAGAAAATACTGCAACCATTACGGTCGAAATCGAAGAAGGAGCAGATATTGACATCGTCTTAGCCAATGTCAAAAATGCTGTGGATCGAGTACCTTCTTTTCCCGTGGATATGGAACCGCCCGTGATTTCTAAACAAGAAAATATCAACCGAGCGATTAGTTTTACGGTAAGTGGAGATGGCGTTCCGCTACAAACCCTGAAGGAGGTCGCTCGAAAAGTTGAAGACGATGTACGCGCTATTCCTAATATTTCGCAAGTAGAATTAAGTGGCTTCCCCAACGAAGAAATTGAAATTGCGGTACGTGAAAATGATCTTCGAGCATTCAATTTAACCTTTGCAGAAGTAGCTGCCGCCGTTCGAAATTCAAACCTCATTACCACCGGTGGAAATATTAAAACGGAAACGGAAGAATATCTGATCCGAGCCAACAACCGTTCTTACTTTGGTCGAGAATTGGATTTCATCGTTGTAAAGGCAAGTACTTCCGGACAAATCATTCGCCTCCGCGACGTAGCGGAAGTACGCGACAAATGGTCTGAAGTTCCCGACCGAATCAACTTCAACGGCGACCCCGCGGTGCAAATTTCCATCAGCACAACCAACAACGAAGACTTACTCTACGCTACTGACAAGATCAAAGCATACATTGCCAAATTTAACGAAACCAGTGATGTCATCAAACTCAACGTCGATTCTGATTCTTCGATTTCACTTAACAATCGGCAAAACCTTTTGATTGAAAATGGGATTATTGGAATTCTCTTGGTATTGATTTTCCTTTCCATCTTCCTCAAACCGAGTATCGCCTTTTGGGTAGCCGTCGGACTTCCTTTTTCCTTCTTGGGACTTTTCATTTTCGCGCCAAGCTTTATGACGATCAACGTTATCTCTCTTTTTGGAATGATCATCGTAATTGGTATTTTGGTAGATGACGGGATTGTAATCGCCGAGAATATTTATGACCAATATGAAAAAGGTAAATCTAAAATCAATGCCGCCATTGACGGAACAATGCAAGTGATGCCACCGATTATTGCCGCCATCTTAACGACAATCATTGCCTTTTCTACTTTTATATTTTTACCAGAACGAATTGGATCTTTCTTCGGGCAAATTGCCAAAGTGGTAGGAATTATTCTCTTAATTTCTTTAGTAGAAGCCTTCTTGATCTTACCCGCTCACCTTGCACATTCTAGAGCCTTAGATCGAAAGTCAAAACCTTTTATTCTCAACGTCTGGGCAGACAAAGGCATTACTTGGATTAGGGATAATATGTATGTTCCTACCCTGAGGTTTATTTTAAACTACAAAGTCTTTGGCTTTGCCATTCCGATTGCCTTGCTTCTTTTTACTGTGGGCTCGATGCAAGGTGGAATTATTCGCTTCACCTTCTTTCCCAACGTTGCTTCCGACCGAGTGGCCATCAATTTAAAAATGCCACAAGGAACTAGTGAAACCATTACGGATTCAATCATTACCGTGATTGAAAATGCCGCGTGGGAAGCCAACGAAGAATTAACAGAAAATCAAACGGGGAATCTTCCCGTTATAGAAAATACAATCCGTCGGCTAGGACCAGGTTCTGCTAGTGCGTCTTTGACCCTTAATCTCCTACCGGGAGAAAAACGAGACATTCGTTCTTCGGTCGTTTCTAAGTTGATTCGCGAAAAAGTAGGTCCCATTTATGAAGCAGAAAGCGTCGTTTACGGCTCTGGAAACGCTTTTGGTGGTAAGCCCGTTTCTGTCTCTTTGGTTGGCAATAATATTGAGGAATTGAAAGCAGCCAAGGAAGATTTAAAGCTTGCCTTCCAAGAAAATCCACGGCTCTCCGATGTAATTGATAATGATCCTGCGGGAATTAAAGAAATCAAAATCCAACTCAAAGAGAATGCCTACCTCTTGGGCTTGACGCTTAACGCCGTGATGTCGCAAGTCCGATCAGGCTTCTTCGGAGCTTCCGTACAACGTTTCCAACGCGGTAGAGATGAGATTAGAGTTTGGGTGCGCTACGATCGCAGCAATCGAAGCAGCATTACCGACTTAGACGAAATGCGGATCATTACGCCGTCGGGCAATCGCGTTCCCTTGGTAGAAATAGCTACTTATAAAATTGAAAGAGGAGACGTCGTGATCAATCACTTGGATGGTCGTCGAGAAATTCGAGTAGAAGCAGATATGTCTGATGCTAAGGATTCTGCTCCCGAAATTTTGGCAGATATCAAACGAGATGTAATGCCTGAAGTTATCGCACAATACCCGACGGTAACGCCGCTTTACGAAGGTCAGAATCGAGGTTTCGCTCGGATTGGTGCGACGATGGCTAAGGTACTTCCCGTAATTTTAATTCTCATGTATGCCGTCATTGCCTTTGTTTTCCGTTCTTACGGGCAGCCTTTATTACTCTTTATTTTAATTCCGTTTAGTTTTGTAGGCGTAGCTTGGGGACACTGGTTGCATGGGCAAAGTATCAACGTATTATCTGGACTTGGGATCGTAGCACTGGTAGGCATTCTGGTGAATGACGGACTGGTGCTCATCGAGAAATTCAATCTTCTCCTCAAAGAAGGCGTCCCCTATCGGCAAGCAATGGTCGAAGCAGGTCGATCGCGTTTTCGGGCGATCTTCTTGACGTCCTTGACCACGGTGGCAGGTTTATTTCCTTTGATTTTCGAAAAAAGTTTTTCGGCGCAATTTCTTATTCCCATGGCCATCTCGGTCGCCTACGGAATTGCCTACGCTACTTTTATGACACTCTTTCTACTACCTTTGCTTCTAGCGGTAAAAAACAGTTTTAAAGTTGGTTTACAATGGCTTTGGGTCGGTAAGAAACCTTCTCGGGAATCCGTAGAAAGGGCAATCATTGAAATGGAAGAAGAAGATATTTAGACAATTGCGTTTTAGTCTAAAGCACGAAACTGATTGACATCAAAAATAAATAGCGCTCCTAAAAATGGCGTGTAATAAATTCTGTGTAGTCATTTTTACATTGAAGTTATTCAATGCTATACGTAGACTACATTTTAAAAATCATTGGTTCTTATGAAAAATATTACGGTAGGAATAATCTTATTACTTTTGTTTGCGCACAGTATTACCGCACAAAGTGTATTGAGTTTAGACGAAGCAAAAGCAATTACGCTAGCTAATAACTTTGGTATTAAAATCGCCAAAAACAACGTTACCATTGCTGAGAATCAAACCGATAAAAGTGTCAATGGCTATCTACCAACGGTAGCTGCCAACGGTGCTTTGACTGGCAACTTTGGAGGATCGAATCAAAAGTTTAGCAATGGTTTAGAAGCTTCTACTTCTAATGCTTTCAACTGGGGTGGAAATGCTGCTGTTACCGCCAACTATACCATTTTTGATCAACGTAGAGCACTGACTTTAGATCAACTCAAGCAATCTTTGACCCTTTCTAATTTACAGTTGCGACAAACGATTGAACAAAGATTATTAGCGGTTTACAATTCGTATTACCAAGTAGCACAATTATCTGAAAACGTGAATGCCTTGACGGAGGCGATTAATATCTCTAAAGAACGAATGCGTCGGGCACAGATTCAGCTAGATTTGGGACAAGGGAATGGTTTAAACGTTTTGAACGCAAAAGTAGATATTCAAAGAGACAGTGTCAATTTGCTTAATGCAACACTGAGTCTTGATAATGCGAAGCGAGACCTAAACGTTTTCATGGGCAGAGATGCTGCGGAAGCATTTACCATTGTTCCGGATACAGATCAGAACGTAACACTTGAGTTGGAAGCCTTGCTAGAAGCGTCGAGAAATGAGAACATCAATATTAAGGTCAACCGCCAAAACTTAGCCGTCAATGAAATGAATTTACAAATTATTGACGCAGAGCAGCAACCAACAGTTTCTGCTGGTGCCTCCTATAACTTTAGTTACTCCGACAATGCCACCGGTTCGTTCATCGACCAATCTAACTCGCAGGGCTTAGCGGCGAACGTTGGCGTCAACTGGACGATTTTTGATGGCACACGAAAGATTAGAAAACAAAACGTCTTACTTAATCTTTCAAATCAAAAGCTACAAATTAGCCAGCTACAACAGCAATTAGAAAGAGACATTATTAATGCCTGGTCCAATTACAAAAATGCACTTTTCGTTTTGGAGGTAGAAAAAAGTGCCGTTGAAACCAACCGTGAAAACTTCGTTCGGACGGAAGAACAAGTCAAAATTGGTCGATTAACTTCTATTGAATTTCGGCAAGCACAATTGAATTTGCTCAACGCACAAACCAGCTTAAATAACGCTAAGTTCAATATCAAACTTAGAGAGATTCAGTTGTTGCAATTGGTTGGGCGATTGATGGAATAATTGAACCTAGTCATAACAACTACAACCTAGGATCAACCGCTTCACACTCTAAAGCTAAAATACCAAACACACTTTCGTGTACGCGTCGCAAAGGCTCTTTTCGGACAAAGCGCTCCAATGCTTCTACACTGAGTGCAAATTCTCGCAAGGCCAAAGATCGTTTACGCGAAAGCCCACGATTTTTAAGCCGTTCCATATTTTCAGGCAAATCGTACGCTGGTCCGTAGATGATGCGCAAGTATTCGCTACCTCGACATTTGACAGCGGGTTGTAGTAAACCGTCTTTGCCCTGCGCAATAAAATCGTAAGGTTTTACGACCATGCCTTCCCCTCCTTTTTCCGTCAAGGAAGTCCACCAAGTAGTGGCGGCTTCGATACTATTTTCCACTTGCGTGTCAACAATTTTATACGGTGTTGCGTGTAAAAGTTTTTCATCTGCCAAGCAAATAGTCTTAATCTCTTCGAGGTGCCATTCGTGCGTTTTGTCCGTATGTACTTTTCCTTCCGTCGCCAAAATATGAAACGGAGCTAACTTATAATCATCCAAATCGTTGACTTCCCAGCAATACTGGCGATACGCCGTAATAAACTTTTTGGTAGCTTCTTTTTTGTGTCGAAACTGTCCGAGCAATTGATCTACGCCCTTGATTCCTCTCTGATGCACCAAAGTTAAAACCTCATCTACCGCTTTTAAAGCATGCTTCGCCGAAGAGCCAACCGCAGCGTATTGTTCTTTCAATAAAGCCTGTGCTTTCGCAGACCAAGGCATTAATTCTGCGTCTAAGCAAACCCAATCCGTTTGGTGCTTTTCCCAAAAACCAGCATTCGACAAAGCCAATTGGACACGCGCTAAAAATGCTTTTTCCAAAGCTTTATCCGTAAAAAAGTTTCTTCCCGTTCTGGTATAGCAAACACCAATACCCTCGTTCGAAATCCCAAAGCGATTCAAAACGACTGCTTCGCTTTTACAAATCACTAAAACGACCCGCGAGCCCATGTGCTTTTCTTCACAAATGACTTTCTGGATGCCTCTTTTCTTGTAATAATTGATCGCTTGTGCTGGATGTTCTAAATAGTTGGGTAATACACTCGTTGCGCAGGGCGACATCGTAGGCGGCAAATATAAAAGCCACTTCGGATTGATCGCAAACCGACTCATCACTTCCAAGGCCGCAATCGAGTTTTCCTCCTTGATCGTGATGTTGTTTCTTAATCTAGTTTGAATAATTCGCTTTCCTAGTACTTCTTCAATGTTTAACAAATCATCATTGAGCTGCTGTGAACTAAGGCTTGGTGCCGCAATGGGTAAAAGTGGTTTTGTGGGTTCGTAGTATACTTTTTTAGCGGGCACGGAAACGAGCGTTTCACTCGGATATTGCAAAGCCGTAAGCGCACCGCCGAAGACACACCCCGTATCAATATCAATCGTTCGATTAAGCCACTCTGGCTGAGGAACCGTCGTATGTCCATACACCACTTTTGCTTTTCCACGATATTCTGAGGCCCAATTGTAGCGTACGTGAAATCCATATTCGTCTGTCTCTCCCGTCGTTTCACCGTACAAACAAAACGCTCTTACTGCACCGGAACCTCTTCCTTGCATTTCTTCCAGAATGCCTGCGTGCGCAACTACTAATTTCCCACCGTCCAATACATAATGACTGATTAAGCTATACAAAAAGTCGCGAACCGCGGCTAAGAATTCCGTAGATTCATTGACGAGTTGTTCCATCGTCTCAGCGAGTCCATGCTTTAATTGTACTGATTTTCCACTTAATTTCTTTTGCAATTTAATATCATGGTTGCCCGGAACACAAAGCGCTACTCCCGCACGAACCATACTCATTACGAGCCGAAGCACCGCAGGAGCATTAGGTCCTCGATCCACTAAGTCGCCTAGGAAAATAACTTGTCGATTTTCGGGATGCGTAACTGCCAAACCGAAGTTATTGCCATCGTCTTCAACTTGATGCAACACATAACCTAGCTGCTCCAAAAGCAAAACGGTCTCGTCGTAGCAACCATGAATATCGCCAATAATGTCGAATGGTCCCGTAAGTTCCTTTTTGTCGCTGTACAATTTTTCTCGTGTAATTCCAGTAACGGCATTTACTTCCGCTTCTGATTTTAAGATATAAATCTTACGAAAACCTTCCCGTTTTAATCCTTTCAAAGATCTACGCAATTGTTGTTTTTGTTGCCGAATCACGTGATTGCCAAAATTCCGATCTGCTCGAATTTCATTTCTATCTTCGCAAGTTCGTTGCGGCAAATCCAAAATAATTACCACTGGCAACACATGAAATTCACGCGCCAGTTGAATCATTTTTTGGCGGGATTCTTTTTGTACATTCGTCGCATCTACTACCGTCAGCAAACCACTTTTTAGCCGCTTACGCAAAATAAAATGTAACAAATCGAAAGCATCGTTTGTCGCTTTTAAATTATTTTCATCATTAGAAACAATCCCGCGACAAATATCCGAAGAAACCACTTCGTGCTTTCCAAAGTGTCGCTTAGCGAAAGTACTTTTACCCGATCCCGAAGGACCAACTAAAATAACGAGTGATAAGGCTGGTACTTTAATTTCCATAGTTAAAAATTGCCATTTGTGAAGGTGCTCCTACTTCCGCATCAAACTCGCCGATGGGTAAAAAGGAGACCGTATAATTATATTTCTTTGCAAGGTTTGTTGCCCAAGTTTCAAACCCTTTTCGCGTCCATTCAAAACGATGATCACGATGCCGCATCGTATTTGCTTTCAACTGCTCAAAACGTACATTGTATTCCGCATTGGGTGTCGTTAGGATAATCGTTTTGGGTTGTGCAAATTCAAAAATGACGCGCTCAAAAGCGGGCAAGCGATTTTCATCTAGGTGTTCAATAACTTCTACCAATGCTGCTGCATCAAAACCAGATAAGCGTTTATCTTGATAGGTCAAAGCACCTTGCAATAGCTCAATCCGTGCTTTTTGTCGAGGTGCCATTTCTTCCCAGTGCAAGCGTTCTTTGCATTTCAATAACTCCGAGTAAGCAACATCCATCCCTACAATTTTCTCAAACTGTTTATGCTTCAACAATCGTCGAATCAGCTTTCCCTCTCCGCAACCTAAGTCAAGCACCGATTTCGCGCCAGTTGCCTTGAGTTGCTCAACGACCAAAGCCAGTCGTTGTTGATGCAAAGTGCCTTTTTTGCTTGTTGCGGCGACGGGTTCCTCTACTTCCTCCTTTGTTTCGTCCTCATTTAAGCGCATCAAAGCTTGTTTGGTAAAAGCACTGAGGTGAATTAAATAGCGGCTTATGATTTGTTCCTTTTCAGGATGATTCGGTAACCAAGATTTTCCTTTTGCTAAAAGCTTATCAATTTCGTTTTGACTGACGTAGTAATGTTTGTCATTATCTAAGGCTGGAATTAAAACGTACAAATGGGAAAGCAACAAATGAAGCGGAATTGTATTTTTTAAACTCACCGTAAAATACCGACTCTCTCCCCACGCTGGAAATTCTTCATCTAAAACATGACGTTCCAAATTTACCTCGTAGCCTAAGGGTTCGAATAATTTTCGAATTAAAATCTCTCCACCTTTGGGTGCAGGCAGAACAGAAATGTTGACTTCTAAGGGCAAAGCTAAGGATACTAAATCTGGTCTTTTCTTACAGTGACCATTCATCGCCGTGGAAAACGCTTTAGCAATGGCTACACTCATAAAAGAAGAGGCTACGTAAGGTCGATCGTTGACGTATTGGCCTAAAGCAAAACTCTTTCCTGCCAAATTTCTATTGCCACGCACTAAGGCAATCGGATCAATGTCCAGCACTAAGGCAACTGTCGTTTTAGCTTTTGAAGCTTCTGGATAAAAAATCTGTACCTTCCCCATCGAAAGCTCAATGGATTGTAACTTATCGGGATGCTTGTGTAGCAAGAAACCTAAGTCCGTAGTGGGTTGATGCGTAGTACTGATCGTGAGTAACATGAGTAAAAATATTTTGATTATTAGTTTACTGGAACGCGAGCTGGTCTAACTTAAGTTCCAAGCAAGGGCACAAAACTTGATTGCGCCTCTTGTTTAGAACAAAGCTAATTGCTTACTACGCAAGCATTTTGCGTAGTAAAACTTATCTGAAATTTAATTTAAAAATAGAGGAAAGGACTTGCAGCGATAGGAGGAAGTTTTTCAAAACAACTTCAATGATAAAAAAGTCAAGTATCTTCTCTAAGCGCTAACAGTGCGACATCTTACTAATACGGTAAACGATACTTCTTACAAACTCCAGCGGAGTGGCATCTTAATACACCATTAAGTACTTTGTAATTCAAGTTTGTGAATATTTTGAGCTTTGAATTTTCGTCCTAATCAAGGAAGCCACGGAGTAGGACGAAAAGGCAGATTCAAAATGTTCGATAATTTATATTGCAAAGTATTAAGTGTGATATCAATGAAATCACCTATTAAATTGTATTAATACTTAGCTATTTTTTCTTCGTGGCTCTGGTTAACCTATCGTTGATTGATTTTCCGAGATCGCGATCAGGCAATCGTTCGGCGACAATCATATCGAGACTAAGTCGATCTAGTTCGTGTAAACTTGCGTACAGTTTTGCGGCGGCTTCTTTAAAATCTCCGGTGGGAGAAAGTACTTTTGAAATGACCACGTTCGATGCGGTAAAGGCCTTTTGGAACTGTAACAAACCAATTCTCTGATCGGGAAAGTCTTTAATAAAACTTTCGATGTTATCGACTAGATAAGTACTCGTATTGGGTGCGTAGTGGCGAGCAAGCATGCCGGGTGCGTTAGGAGCAATTTCTTTTTTATTTTTGATTATAATGGGACCGACTACCTCGATCAATGCTTCGAGGGGAATCGAACCCAAGCGATAGAGCACTGGTTCTTCGTTCTCGAAACCGATGATGGTAGATTCGATGCCATTCTTACAAGCTCCACCGTCAAGGACAAGCGCAAGTTGATCTTGAAAATAATCCGCTACGTGCTGTGGACTAGTTGGACTGATACAACCAAAAGGATTTGCGCTGGGTGCAGCCAAAGGAAAATCGAGCTTTTCGAGTAAAGCCAAGGCAACGGGATGATTCGGAATTCTCACGGCAACAGTATCCTTACCCGCAGTAACTAGATCGGGAATAGTTGACTTTTTGGGAAGGACTAAAGTTAGCGAACCTGGCCAAAAAGCGGCAGCTAACAACTTCGCTTTCGCGGGAATATGTCGAACAAAGTGTTCCAGCTGCGAAACCGCATAAGTATGCACAATCAAAGGATTAAACAAGGGTCGTTCCTTCAAGGCAAAAATCTTTCGAATGGCTTTTTCACTGTAGATATTTCCAGCTAAACCGTAAACCGTCTCCGTTGGCATCGCGATTAACTCTTCCTTTTGGAGCTGTTCAATTGCTAGGTTAAGGTCTTTTGTAATCATGATAATAAAATCCCAAATTAGTGGCCAATCAGTAGCCGCTAAAAAAAAATAACAGTTTTTTGCTTTACAAATGTTAAGCAGCACACAAAGGTAAGCTATTTATAGGTATTGAAATGAAAATCTACAACGGAAATTTCTTGGCCTTGTAGTTCATCTGTAGCGCACCTGCAAATGAATACTTCTACGCGTAAAAGTAAATAGCTATTTCTGAAATTTTCACTTCCACAACACCTTACTATACGATTAACCTTAAAGCAAACTAAACCTACAACTTCAAAATCGTAGAAAACTATAACAAAAACAGCACTACGTATAATTTAACACGTATTTTTAGTGTTTTCGTGAAATAAGATTGTTCTAACCACTGTTAAGATTATGTTACTATTTATACAATTACATTATTCGAGAATTAACTTAATTACTTATTTATTTTCACTATTATTTAAAATTATAACTATGTTATTCAAATCCAAAAATTTATTGTTCCTGATGTGTTTATCGCTCACCGTATTTATGAGTTGCGAGAAAACATCAGAAGACCAAAAAGTACAACTCACGCCATCAGCCGATCTTGAGTTACAAAAACTACTTAGCAATTACCCTTCAACAATGACGGCTGAAAATTACTTAGAATTTGTTGATGCCCCCGCAGCAGTGTTAGAGTACTTTGAAGCCCAGGAAGCGAAGGTAACTAAGCCTAGCACGAATAGTCCGCTTTCTCCTTTGCAAAAAGAAGAAGTACTTCGTCAATGGGGGGTGAATGATACTCCTGCCGGAGAAAGAGTACCTTGTAATTGTGATTTCATTACTGCGATTGTTCCCAACTGGAGTTTTGCTCCAGATAGCTGGACGGGTGGCATGATGGCAGATTTAAACGACAGCGGGACGATTAGTGTTAGCGACATGGTTGTGATGATAAGAATTATCCTTAACTATGATACTAATGGTGATGATGCGATTACTGGTTTTAATGAAATTCTAAACGGTACTCCTGCGCAATACGATTATGATCGAAATGGTGTTATTGACGCCGACGACAGCTGGGCAGCGGCTTTATACAGTTGGCAGTTAAGTAATATTTCTCCAGTAAACTCTAGCTTTGATCGAGATGATATCGACTGCGTTAGAGATTACATTTTAGGAATTTTCTTATGTGACTAATCGAGCACTCGAAATTAATTCTTGTTATCAGCGTATCCCGAATTTTGAACTTACCAAAATTCGGGATTTTTGTTGCTAGCTGAGTTTGATATAAAAGGAATTTACTTTAAAACTTGTCCACCAATCGTTACGTTGCCATTCCGCAAACTTTCTTCGGAACTGAAGCTGCCAACAATGAAAGATAGCTTTAGGTTGTCCGAAACGACAATGCCTAGTGTTAATTGTCCGAAGGTGAAATTGGTGCTAGAGATTCCTAAGTTATCAATAAAGGTATTGGAGCCATAGTACTGGTTGACATTCAAATTAAAAAAGAAACTCAGCGCGTTATTGCTCAGTGGTGCTTCTCCGTAAAGGTCCAACCCAGCTGCGACACTCCCCGCAAAATCATCCGTATTCGTCCCAAATTCCGGAAAGTCAGCACTACCTCTCAGGATAAACCGCGTCAAGAAATTAACCTTATTATTCCTAGAATGCAGATAGGCTAAAGGATATTCCATGTTCATCACGAGATTACCACCGTTAGTTTGTAAGCGCTGAAAGGCTTCTTCCACTTTGGAAGCAGCCGGATCAGGGTTAGAATTATTAGCAGCCATCGCCGCGAGATTGACACGAAATACACCTAAATTACCACTTGCCAATTCAGAATAAACCGAGCCCGTATTATTCCCAAAGTTAAGCCCCGCTGAATTGAGTACCCTAAAGTTCGTGTTTTCATTATTGTACACAATATCATAAAATGCCGTAGCCCGAGAAAAGCCAAAGTTGAAAATATTGACTTTTTTGTAAAGGAGATAATCTACGGTATAAGCATTATACAGGGATTTTTGTTCCTTTTGCATTTGGATAATCTTGTAATCCAGCGTGTCGATTTTTTTGATTTTTGCAACACGCACTTCTTCACTATCCACGTTCGTATATAGCTCTGCGAGCAATCTTTTACGCTGAGCGACGAGTGTATCTTTTTTCTCCCCAATATAGAGGTAATTACTCATCGACACCGTTTTGTAATAGTTGCCTTCCTTCCCTTTTATCGTTACTTTGATTTTACTATTCGCCGTCGTATCACGATTATCTGCCACCATCTCCGCAATGGCAGATTGCCGTTCGATAATTTTAAAACTAGCGACTTGCGCCAATAAGGAAAAAGAGCAACAGGTCAGCAACATGCTGAAGAGGATTAAATTTTTCATCTTTTTTTTTTTAGAGGTTAATTGTTTTGGTGCTGAATGATTTTATTTGGTGGAAATTTTTAGCAAAGTTTTTATTCCTCTTTCTTATGACCAAATGAATTCACTTAGAACCATTGTTTTATGCTTGTCGAATAAATTGTTATTAAATATAATAAAAAAAACTATTCAAGCAACTAAAATAAGATGTCGACTATTACAAATTAGTAGATTGATTCGTATTTAAGTAGGTTTTAAAAGCAATATCAATGGCGTAGGATTTTGTTTTCGGATCATTGCGGATAATAGATAGTACAAAATTTACAGCTATGGAGATGAAGATTGAAAGCAATGAAGAGCAGGTAACATGCCACTTCGTTTTGCGAACTAGAAGTTGATTGTTTTTTAAACTGATATTCCACAAAATGCAAAACCCGTTTTCCACAAGAAGATGCTTGCAAAAAACGGGTTCAAGTAAAGAAGATACTTTTAACAACAGTATTAAATACACGGTGTAACAAATAATACTTCATATTACAAAGCACTAAAAGCCTTCCAATACAATTTTTCCTTTTGCTTTGTGA